>JBIHZP010000106.1:0-4911 GCA_044231315.1 Daejeonella sp.
ACATTTTGAAACAGAAAACAATTATCAAATATTTTTTTACCATCGCAAACCTGGCTCTCGCTGGGATGAATTGATTGGCTACTCTCAAATTAATAGTACCCGTAGATAGTAATTAGATCGCTTCAGACACCTTTAAATTTGACATAATTGCGAAAAAAGCAATTGCTTTAAAGCCGTATATTTGTAAAATGAGTATGCCCATAAAAAGTCCAAAAGGATCATTTACCATTATGAATGAGTTGGTCCTGCCAAACGATACCAATACATTAAATAATTTAATGGGTGGTCGTTTACTACATTGGATGGACATTGCAGCAGCAATTTCAGCTCAAAAACATTGCAATAATATTGTAGTTACTGCCTCAGTAGATAATGTTTCCTTCAAGCATGCCATTAAACTGGGTGATGTAATCACCATTGAAGCGGTAGTAACTCGAGCTTTTAGTACTTCTATGGAGGTTAGATTGGATGTGTGGGCAGAGAATATACCCTCTGGGACAAGAATAAAATCAAACGAAGCATTTTACACCTTTGTAGCAATTGACGCCGAGGGGAAAACGGTATCCGTTCCTGAAATTCAGCCGGAAAATGAAGTAGAAAAAAAATTATTCGACGGAGCACTTCGTCGCCGTCAATTGCGACTTATTCTTGCGGGAAAAATGAAAGCCGATGATGCAACGGAGCTCAAAGCATTATTCACTAGCAGCAATTAAAAAATATATTATTTAGCTTCCTAACTCTACAATACGGTCGAATTCCTCAACTTTCATTCCCATTACTGAAAGCCTACCCTGTTTTACCAGCCCAATATTTTGCAATCGTGAATCTGCTTTTACCTGCTCTAAGGTAACCGGATTTTTTAGTGTTTCAATAGGCACTAAATCTACAACTACCCAATTTTTATCCTCTGTAGTAGGATCTTGGTATGATTCACGAACAACTTTAGCGATACCAACCACTGATTTACCCTCATTACTATGATAAAATAGGACTAAATCACCTTCTTCCATTTCTCTCAAATTATTTCGAGCCTGATAATTACGAACACCATCCCAAAAAGTACGGCCATCCTTATTAAATTGGTCCCAGCTATATTTAAAAGGCTCCGATTTTACTAACCAATAATTCATATCCATTATTTTATTTAAATATCTAATAAAAATAGGATTGGATCTCTATTTTAAAAGACTTTCCTCAAAACTAAGAAAAGAGAAACAATTCAGAGATAGAATTAAAAAATCATTAAGATATTACGCTCGAATAGAAATATGATACTATTCAATTTCATTTTAAAATACGCCTTGTAGGTAATAATGAAGAAATTAAGATTAGAATTAGGTGAATCTAATCGAATAGATACAATCTATCCTCTCCTTGAATAATCAAAAGCTTATATTTAGGAATCAAAAAAAAAATATGATCCGAATAGCTTTAGTACTAATTCTTCTAATCAATGTTAGTTTCTCTCATCCTGAAGAAACTAATTTCAATGATGAAAAAAGTCGCTGGCAGCAGCATGCAGCACAAACAGAAATTATCCGTGATGATTATGGCGTTCCTCATATTTATGGAAAGACTGACGCTGATGCTGTTTTTGGCTTGCTATATGCACAATGCGAGGATGACTTTAACCGAGTAGAGCGCAATTATATCTGGGCTACCGGGCGTCTTGCCGAAATTGAGGGCGAAAAAGCACTATACAGTGATTTACGTGCCAATATATTCATGACTCAGAAGGAAGCAATAGCAAATTATGAGAAAAGTCCGGCTTGGCTTAAAACTTTATGCCAAGCCTTTGCAGATGGAATAAATTATTATTTAGATACTCATTCTGAAGTAAAACCACAATTAATTAAGCGATTTGAGCCATGGATGCCCATGTATTTTAGTGAGGGTTCAATTGGTGGGGATATTGAAAAGATATCTCTTAAAAAGCTAGCCGATTTCTACGATCAGGAGAATTCAAAGAAATTAAAAGGTAATCTTAGCGGTTCTATTTTGATGAAAGACAATGAGCCTAGAGGATCAAATGGTTTCGCTGTTTCAGGCAAATTGACAGAATCAGGAAAGGCCATGTTATTAATAAATCCGCATACCTCCTTCTTTTTTAGAGGGGAAGTTCATGTGGTAAGTGAGGAAGGGCTGAATGCATATGGTGCGGTTACATGGGGTCAATTCTTTGTTTATCAGGGATTTAATGAAAAAACAGGTTGGATGCATACTTCATCCGATGTAGATATTATTGACGAATTTGAAGAAAGCATTGTCAAAAATAAAGAAGGAATACAGTATCATTATGGAAAAGATTTGCGCGAAGTTGATTCTACTTTAGTACAATTATCTTATAAAACTGAACAGGGTTTTAAGCAGAAATCTTTCATGACTTATCGAACCCATCACGGACCAATTACCCATTCTTCGAACAAAAAATGGGTGGCTACCGCCATGATGTGGGATCCTATAAAGGCTCTTGAACAATCTTATTTACGCACCAAGAATTCGAGCCACCAAGAATTTCAAAAGATGATGGAAATTCGCACAAACTCTTCTAACAACA
This sequence comes from Daejeonella sp., assembly GCA_044231315.1. GTDB lineage: Bacteria > Bacteroidota > Bacteroidia > Sphingobacteriales > Sphingobacteriaceae > Daejeonella. The sequence continues at coordinate 2,558 of JBIHZP010000106.1, forward strand.
CCGTCTATGCAGATTCGGAGGGGAATATTGCCTATTACCACGGTAATTTTATCCCAAAGAGGAACGTCAAATTCGATTATAAAATGCCTGTTGATGGTACTAATCCGGATACCGATTGGAAGGGTTTACATCCCCTGAAAGATCAAATATTTTTGCTTAATCCAGAAAATGGCTGGATACAAAACTGTAATTCAACACCCTTTACTAGTGCCGGAAAGAACAGTCCCAAGCCCGAAAACTACCCCAATTACATGTCTGATACCCCCGAAAACTACAGGGGTATCCACGCCATCTCTTTGTTAAGTAAAGCAAAGAAATTAAACATCGACAAATTAATAGAGCTTGCATACGACTCTTATCTTCCTGGTGCAGAAGAATTGACCAAAGGTTTATTAAAAGCCTATGCGACAGATCCTAGAGGTACAATAGAGGTCAAAACTGCTATCAACCTATTAAAAAAATGGGATTTCCGCACATCGGAAACATCTACAGCGATGACTATCATTCAATTTTATCTCAATACTTATAATCGTTCTGGAAGGATTCCTGGTGGATTAAACTTCATGGAACGTATTGATTTCATTAGTACAAAAACATCCATTAAAGAACGTTTAGATTTATTTGAGGCTAGTTTAAAAAAACTAAAAAACGATTTTGGATCTGTGGAAACAGCATGGGGAGAATTTAATCGCTATCAACGTCTCAATGGCGATATTAATCAAGAATTTAATGATTCAGCGCCAAGCATCCCTATCGGAATGGCATCCGGTGAATGGGGCGCATTGGCATCTTTCGGGACAAAGTTTGGCAAAAATACGAAGCGTCAATATGGAACATCAGGCAATAGCTTTGTTGCAGTAGTAGAATTTGGGGAGAAAGTTAAGGCGAAGTCGATGTTGGCTGGCGGACAAAGTGGTCATCCTGAATCAGTTCATTTTGATGATCAAATGCAACGCTATGCTGATCGTCAATTTAAAACTGTGGCCTATTATCGTGAGGATGTTTTAAAAAGAGCTAAATCAAAATATCAACCCGGAAAATAATTTATTAAAATGACACATTATGAGCGTATTTAAAATTGTTCTTTCTTTTTTTTGTATCATTTATTCCATTTCAATGAAGGCACAAACAATTATATCCTTGTATGAAGGAGAAATTCCAAATAGCAAAGTGATAGCCAATCGCGAGAAATCTGTGACTGATGCCGCTGGGATTGAGCGTATCAGCAAAGTTTCCATTCCTACAATGACCCTTTATCAGGCACAAAATCAAAGGAGTAAAACCGCAGCCGTAATTATTTGTCCCGGAGGCGGATATGGCATTTTAGCCGCTTCACACGAGGGTTCAGATGTGGCGCGCGAATTTAATCGCATGGGAATTACGGCTTTCGTCTTAAAGTATCGCTTGCCGGATGATTCAACGATGGTAGATAAGAGTATCGGACCGCTGCAAGATGCTCAAAGGGCCATTCAGCTAGTCCGAGAAAATGCGGAGCAATTTGGAATTGACCCATCTAGGATTGGAATTATGGGGTTTTCTGCAGGGGGACATTTAGCAGCCAGCGCATCCACCCATTTTAGGGACCCATTAATAAATAATGAAAGAAATACATCCCTCAGACCAGATTTTTCGGTTCTTATATATCCCGTAATTAGCTTTATGGACGAATTGACGCATCGTGGTAGTCGGCAGAATTTACTAGGTAAAAGTGCAAGTTTTGAAAGCCATAAAAAATTCTCAAATGAGCTTCAAGTAAGCACCGACACACCTCCTGCATTTCTTGTTCATGCCTCTGATGATGCAGCTGTACCTGTGGCAAACAGTATGGTTTACTATCAAGCTTTGTTAAAAAAGAAGATATTCAGTCAGCTACTAATTTATCCAAAAGGTGGGCATGGATTTGGGATGAATAATAAATCGACTCAAGATAAATTCATGGTCGGACTTGAACATTGGTTGCAATCGAATGGAATTTTACACTAATTATCGTTTATCATTCAAAAAACATAAGCAGTAATAGTCTTTCCGTAGAATTTTCCTAATTTCAGCCTTCATGAAACCGCTTGCCTTATTTTTTTTATTCTTTATGCTTGTAATGGGTTCTTCCTGTAATTATATCAGGAAAATTAATGAAGATCCTATTCCAACATTCACGGCAATTAAGGGAATAAAATATACAGAAGTTAGGCGTTCGTTTAAAAACGGACTTTCATTCAATGAGCAAGGCTTTCAGTTGGAACCTGAATGGAATATTTACTTCAATGCTGACGATTCGGTCAGGATATTTAGTCCCGAGAAGCAACAATACATGACCTATCGAATTTTCCACAGCCATAAAGCCCTATTTCAATTTG
>JBIHZP010000107.1:0-4885 GCA_044231315.1 Daejeonella sp.
ACCATCATTCTATTCGTAATACTTTGTGCATGGATACTCACTTTTATTATACCTCAAGGAAGCTATCAAAGAGAATTTGACGAAATAACGAAACGAACAAGTGTTGTATCTGACTCCTATCAACAAAAAGATGCAACTTATCTTACACCTTTTGATTTGCTCCTTGCCATACCCAAAGGAATGATTGGACGGGCAGATTTAATGGTATTAATCCTAATTCTTGGAGGCTGTTTTTACTTGATCGAAAAAACCGGGGCACTCAACCAGGGACTAAATCAGCTAATGATTGGGTTAAGCGGTAAAGAATCTCTGGCACTAGTCATTATCTCCCTTCTATTTCTAACGGCTGGCTTTTCAATTAATCTACAAGAAGAAATAATAGCAATGACTCCAATGCTGCTAATATTTGGCCGAAGCATCGGATATAATGCATCCACAATTGTTACAGCCAGTTATGGATCTGCCATTCTGGGGGCCTCATTCAGTCCATTTAACCCTTTCGGGGTGGTAATCGCACAAAAAGAAGCGGGTATAGAACTGCTTTCCGGCTATGAATATAGACTAATAGTTTTAGTCATAGCCTCGGCAGTTTGGATAATTTATCTGCTTAGAAATGCCAATCAAAATCGTATTGAAAAGTCGCAACAAGACTTAATAATTGAAAAGCTGACATCCAGAAATAAATTAATTTTGATTTTATTGACCATCACATTTCTTGTGGTAACCTATGGCTTAATTGCATTAGGATGGGGATTCAATGAAATGTCTGCTTGTTTCTTCGCCTTGGGATTGATGTCTGGTCTAGTAGCCAATTTTAGCTTTAATAAAACGACTGAAATTTATATTGATGGTTTTAAGGAAATGGTTTTTGCTGCAATAATCATCGGACTCGCTAATAGTGTGTCTGTGATTTTAAAAGATGGAATGATTATCGATACCATCGTTTACGGGCTTTTCGGACCATTGAAAGATCTTCCTCCAGCACTGTCGGCAGTCCTCATGATGGTATCCCATACCATATTACACTTTCCCGTTCCAAGTAATTCTGGCCAGGCTATTTTAACAATGCCAATTTTAACGCCATTGGCTGATTTAATTGGCATCACCAGACAAGTTTGTGTTCTTGCCTACCAATATGGCGCCATTATGATGGATTTAATAATACCGACTAATGGTGCAACCATGGCTATTATTGCACTTGCAAGTATTAAATACAATGAATGGATCAAGTTTATTTATAAACCTGTACTAATCATGTTGTTTATTGCAGTTCTTGCAATTTTAACGGCCACACAAATTGGATATTAATATGTTTTTAACACATGATCTACATAGCCTAAGCAGATATTATGGTTAAAATTGTTTAGTAAAATATCACTAAATCAACCGACAAAAGTGTTTTATTTTTCTTGTTTAAGGGGAAGAGTTTTTAACTAATTAAAGCAGTATAAATTGGTAAAATGAAGTCAAAATTTTAAATTTAGGAGATCTAACAGAAATTCGATTCAAATTTATAGTACAAATCCTACTAATCGCAAAACACCAAAGAGTTAGGGACACAAAAAAACAAACTTTCAAGCAATCAAACACTAAACTCTTGGCCCCAAGTATGCAATGACCTAATACTAGGCAATAACTTTTCGCCTTTAATAGTTAATGTATACTCAACAGTAGGCGGAACCGTGGCAAAAACTTCTCTGGTAATAATTCCATTAACCTCCATGTTTTTCAATTCCTTAACCAACATTCTTGTATTGATTCCTTCCACACTTCTTTCCAATTCTTTAAAACGCATTTTACCTTTAGATAAATGATAGATAATAGGCATTGCCCATTTTCCACCGATAATATCTAAAACTTCTTTTAAAGTGCAGTTTTTTTCAGAAATACTTATTTTATTATTCTTCATAATTATCAATATAATCCATTACTTTACTTTAGGGTACTACTGTACATAAGTGTAACTACTTGCAAAAGTAAAGTAATGAAGGTAGGTTAGCAAATAATTAAATGAAAAAAAAATGAAATTACTAGAATCAATAAAAGTGGGCAATATCATACTTAAAAATAGTATGGTTATGGCTCCAATGACACGTTCCCGTGCCAACATGAATGGTATTGTAAGTGACTCTACAACAGTATATTATACTCAACGTGTGAGTGCAGGTTTAATCATTAGCGAAGCCATAAATATTTCTAAGCAAGCTACTGGAAGTCCGCTTACACCAGGTCTTTACACGCCAGAACAAATTACGGCTTGGAAAAAAGTTACACAAGCTGTTCATGAAAAAGGTGGAGTTATTTATGCCCAACTTTGGCATACCGGTCGAGTTGGACATTCACTTGTTAAAAATGGTGAGCATCCCGTTGCACCATCAGCCTTGGCAATTGAAGGTCAACAGCATTTCACAATGGAAGGAATGAAAGATTATGAAACTCCACGAGCATTAAGCACAGAAGAAGTAATAAACATTGTTCAAGAGTACAAAAAAGCAGCTTTAAATGCTATTGAAGCCGGCTTTGATGGGGTTGAACTTCATGCAGCATTTGGTTATTTGCCCAATCAATTTTTAGCGGAAAGTGCGAATCAACGAACCGACCAATATGGCGGCAATAACGAAAATCGAAATCGCTTTGTTTTAGAAATAATGCAAGAAATGACTCATGCCATTGGTGCTAATAAAGTGGCCATTCGCTTATCGCCAACAAGCACCTACAATAATATTGTTCATCAAAATCCAATAGAACAATTTACCTTGCTAATAAATGGACTAAACAAAATGCCATTGTCTTACATTCACATTATGAATGTTCCATTTTCGGCAGATAAATTCCCTTTTTATCCATTAAATTCTGTTGAAACTTTTGGCAAATTAACGCAACACACAGTCATTGCCAACTGTGGATTTAACAGAGAAACAGGCGAGGCAGAATTAGAAAAAGGAATTGCTAAACTTATTTCTTTTGGTACCTTATTTTTAGCGAATCCTGATTTACCAAAACGCTTTGAACTGAATACAGAATTTAACCAACTCGATGGGGCTACCATGTATGGCGGGCAAGACAATGGCTATATTGATTATCCGTTTTTAGCCTAAACATTTATAATAAATTCTAAATTTTATGACAATCCTAATAAAATATAAAATATGAATAGAATTCAAGCAATTTTAACATTAGACATGGAAAACCTTCCAGATAATTTTCCAGAAATAATAAAACACGAACAAGAAGTTATTGCAAAGTGGAAAGAGGAAGGGATATTAGAAAACTTATTTTTAAGACAAGGTCGAAATGGCGCCATTCTTATTTTTAAAGGCATTGACGAAGAAAAAGTGAAAGAATTAATGGTGACACTTCCATTGTATAAATTGAAAAAAAGTGTGGAGTACTTAAGCTTAATAAAACAGTTTTAGAGAAAAACAAAAAAATAAACAAGCGCCCCCAGTACATTAAGGTATTGGGGGCGCTTGTTTTTATATTAAAGTTTGGGATGGAATTGAAGCAAATGCAAGAGTAGAAACAGGGTATAGATATTAGCAGCAGAAAAATGATTGGCTAAACTTTGAAATAAATTTCAAGGCCAATAAACATACAATCTATCCAAAACTCAAGATTCGCTAATCTCAAGGTAAAATTTAACAAGCTTTAGCATGTAGTTCTGTTTATTTAATAAATTCGTACTTATTAGAAGCTGCCCTACAGAAAACGTACAGGCATCATCCATACCTTAATTCAATTTTATAGAATCACTTGTGAATAATAGCGGGAAGCAGGAAATTGTGATTGTATGGTTCAAACGGGACTTGCGCTTTACAGACCATGAGCCCCTTTACTACGCCCAAAGACAGAAATTACCCATTTTACTTTTGTATTGCTTCGAGCCCTCCCTCATGAATTTTGATGATAGTGCTGTTCGACATTGGCGTTTCATACACCAGTCATTACAAGAAATGCAAGGCAAATTGGCTGATTTAAATACCCAAATTGCTATTTTCCATAATGAAGCCACAACTGTTTTTGAAGAAATCGGCAAAAAATATGCCATCAAAACCATTTTTTCACATCAGGAAATTGGGAATAAAATAAGCTATGATCGGGATTTAGCCATTAAAGAATTTTGCTTGAATAATACTATCCTATGGAATGAATATCAACATAATGGGGTAGTAAGAAAGTTGAGATCCAGAAGAGATTGGGAAAAACTTTGGAAGCAAAAAATGGAAGAAGCGCCCAAATTAATTGACGAGAGTGACTGGAATTTCCTGGATTTTGACCCTAACTTATACGAATCGCTTAAGGGAAGTGCGCTAAACCCCGAAATAACAAGCGAAAATAAATCCTTCCAAGTAGGCGGTGAGGCAATGGCTTGGCGCTATTTGCAAAGTTTTTTAAAAGATAGGTACCTCAATTATTCAAAGCATATTTCAAAACCCGCTTTAAGTCGCAAGAGTTGTAGCCGCATCTCCCCTTACCTTAGCTATGGTAATTTGAGCATGCGGATGGTATATCAATTTACCGTTCAACATTATCAAAAATCAGAAAATAAAAGAGCCCTCTCCAATTTCATTTCACGCTTGCATTGGCATTGCCATTTCATGCAGAAGTTTGAAGATGAATGCAGTATGGAATTTGAAAATGTAAACAAGGCCTACAATGTCATGGTTAAGACCAAAAATGAGGCTTATATCTTAGCATGGCAGACCGGCAAAACCGGAATACCCATTGTGGATGCATGCATGCGCTGCTTAGTCGCAACCGGATACATCAATTTCAGAATGCGCGCCATGGTAGTTTCTTTCTTTGTTTTTAATTTATGGCAGGATTGGCGTGAATTACATTTTCTGGCAAGACAATTTTTAGATTATGAACCGGGTATTCATTA
>JBIHZP010000108.1:0-4836 GCA_044231315.1 Daejeonella sp.
TATCAAACACCAATTTTAAAGGAGATTATTAAGAATGCAGATGAAAATACTGGTATAAAGATTCTATTTGGGCATGACATTCCAGGCTCGGGTAAAGATGATTGGACCATGCAAAGCGACCAGGGTCCATTTGCCAAGGAAAAAATTCCATTCATTTATTTTGGTGTTGAAGACCATAAAGATTATCATCAACCCAGTGATACTTTTGAAAGTATCAATCAAGATTTTTTCTATTCGGCCGCAAATGCTATTTTGAGGAGTATTATTAAGCTTGATAAAGATCTGAATAAGATAAAAGCAAATACTACAATCCTTAGAAACTAAATTCATATCTTTGAATGCAAGCCGTTCTATCGCCGTGATGAAAATCAAGGAGGAAAGTCCGGGCAACATAGAGCATCCTGCTTCCTAACAGGAAGGCATCATGAAAAATGATGACGGAAAGTGCCACAGAAAATATACTTCCTGCTTAGGCAGGTAAAGGTGAAAATGTGAGGTAAGAGCTCACAGTATCTTATGGTGACATAAGGTGCGGTAAACCCCAGGAGTTGAAAGACCAAATAGGTTCCGAAAGTGAAGCTGCTCGCTTTCTTATGCTGCAAAACAGCATTATTCGGAATGGGTAGGTCGTTAGAGCATGTTAGCAATTTCATGACTAGATAAATGATAGAATTTTCAATTAATTGGAAAACAGAACCCGGCTTACAGGCTTGCATTTTTTAAAATCATAAAACCTTAATTTATAATTACCACGATTAACTACTCATATTATGGTAATATTCACTTAAATTAAATCGGTATAAAAAAACATACATGGCAAAAATTTTAATCATTGATGATGAAAGATCTATACGTAATACATTACGTGAAATTTTAGAATATGAACAATATCAAGTTGATGACATTGATAATGGCATAGATGCATTGAATCTTATCACTAAAAACGATTATGATCTCATACTTTGTGATATAAAAATGAATAAAATGGATGGAATGGAGGTTCTCACTGAAGGCCTAAAAATTCATCCAGATTTGCCATTTGTCATGATTTCAGGACATGGAACCGTTGAGACTGCCATCGAAGCAAGTAAAAAAGGAGCTTATGATTTTATAACCAAACCACCTGATCTCAATAGACTGCTCCTGACAGTCAGGAATGCCTTAGAACGCAAAAAACTAGTTATAGAAACAAAGGTATTAAAACGTAAGGCAAGCCGAACTCGTGAGATGCTCGGTAGTTCTTTAGCCATTCAAAAAATAAAAGATACCATTGAACGGGTTGCTCCTACTGATGCTCGTGTATTAATTACTGGAGCAAATGGAAGTGGGAAAGAATTGGTTGCACGATGGCTGCATGAGAAGTCAAACCGTGCAGAATCCGTTCTTATTGAAGTTAATTGTGCCGCTATTCCTTCCGAGTTAATTGAAAGTGAATTATTTGGTCATGAAAAAGGTTCCTTTACCTCTGCAATAAAGCAGAGAATTGGAAAGTTTGAGCAAGCAAATGGCGGTACATTATTTCTAGATGAGATTGGTGATATGAGTCTTTCAGCTCAAGCCAAAGTTTTACGTGCTCTTCAAGAAAATAAAGTCACACGCGTAGGCGGCGAAAAAGAAATTGATGTAGATGTTCGCGTAATTGCCGCAACCAATAAAGATCTCCAAAAAGAAATTGAGGCGGGTAATTTCAGGATGGACCTTTTTCATCGCTTAAGTGTGATCTTAATTCATGTTCCACACCTTACTGAGCGAAAGGAAGATATTCCCTTGATAGCTCAAAGTTTTTGTACAGAAATTTGCAATGACTATGGCATGCCTGTTAAAGAAATTACGAAACAGGCTATGGAAGCGTTAAAAAATATGGCGTGGACAGGTAATATTAGAGAGCTTCGGAATATGATAGAAAGACTTATCATTTTAAGTGATAAGGTTATTACAGACAAAGATGTTATTGCTTTTGCTAACCCAAATTCACTGACATCAACATCAGAAATCACTAAAAATAATCATTCATTAAATTTCGACCGATTCGCTAATTTTCAGGAATACAAAGACTTTGTGGAACACGATTTCATAAAATATAAATTGGAGAAAAATAACTGGAATGTTTCAAAAACAGCAGATGAAATCGACATTCAAAGAAGCCATTTGTACAGCAAAATTGAAAAATACAGCTTAAAACGCGAAGAATAAAATATTTTTAGTTCAAAAATATAAGCTTACAGCGTCTTAATTTCCGCAACTAATTTTTGGAGTACATCTTTGGCATCTCCAAATAACATGGATGATTTTGGTTGAAAAAATAATTCATTTTCTATCCCTGCATATCCTGGATTCATGCTTCTTTTATTGATTATTACCAATTTAGATAATTCCACATCTAAAACCGGCATCCCATAAATTGGGGATGCTGGATCTGTTTTAGCAGCAGGATTGACCACATCATTGGCACCTAAAATCAGAACAACATCTGTTTGTGGAAATTCTTCATTTGCATGCTCCATTTCTAATAAGCTTGCATAATCTACGTCGGCTTCTGCGAGCAATACATTCATATGACCGGGCATTCTTCCAGCAACTGGATGAATGGCATATTTCACTTCCACACCTTTATCACTCAGTAGTTTTTCAAGTTCATGACAAACATGTTGTGCTTGAGCAACAGCCAATCCGTATCCAGGTACAATCATAACCTTTTTTGCATATGCCATTACAACTGCTGAATCACTGATACTTATCTCTTTATATGCACCCTGATCTTTAGAGGCTGAACTAGCTTTAGACCCACCGAAAGAACCTATCAAGACATTACTTAAAGGCCTATTCATAGCCTTACACATTAAAATAGTTAAAATAGTACCTGCAGATCCAACTAAAATACCTCCAGTAAGCATTACCGGGTTATTATATAAAAAGCCACCAAAAGCTGCTGCAACACCTGTAAATGAGTTTAACAAAGAAATAACAACTGGCATATCGGCTCCACCAATTGGTAAAACAAAGAATAAACCATAAATTATTGAAAGCGTAAATACAACGTAGAATAAAAATTGAATATGTGCATCACCAGATAAAATTGAATATGCTGATATACATATAATTACACCAAAAATTAACAGATTCATGATGTGCTGACCTTTAAATGAGAAGTCTTTGATTCTTCCATTTAACTTAGCCCAAGCCACCATACTGCCCGCAAAAGATATGGTCCCAATTATTAAACCTGCATAAATGATTAATAAAATACCAGAATCTGCATCAATACCTTGATTAATTAACGAATAAATATGATCAAATTCTAAAATGGATATTAATGCGGCACAAGCACCTCCCATACCATTAAATAAACTAACCATTTCTGGCATGGCAGTCATTTTAACTCTTTTTGCAGCCAATGTGCCCAGTATAGAACCAATAATTAAAGCAGCAAAAATCCAAGGGTAGTTCTGAAGTTTTACACCCTCTTCCTCATAAAGAAAAATAGTCCCAAAAATTGATAAAGCCATACCCCCTGCTGCTATGAGGTTACCCTTTCTAGCGCTCTCTGGGTGAGACAACATCTTTAATCCGATAATAAATGTGATCGATCCGATTAAGTAACAAATGACAAGTATATTTAATTCCATGGAATATTTTCTGTTAAGATTTCTTATAAAAATTTAATTTACGACCCTATTTTTTCTTTTTAAACATTTCCAACATTCGATCAGTCACCACAAAGCCTCCAACAACATTTAATGTTCCTAAGATCACAGCCAAGAAACCTAATATTAAAGCAATTAGATTGTCGCTCGAAACTTTACCCATCACAATGATTGCCCCAATAATAACTACTCCATGTATTGCATTCGCTCCACTCATTAAAGGGGTATGTAATACACTTGGTACTCTGCCTATCACTTCAATGCCAAGAAATACACTTAAAAGAACAATGTATATCATTTCCTGATGAAGCGCTATCCAATTAAACATAATTTCCATATCTGATTAATTTTTATTTCTAATTTATAAATCCTTTTATTAAAAAATCAAGGGTAATATTTATTAACTAATTATTTAAATGAGCTCTTTCACTCGGTCATTACAAACCTCACCTTGGTGGGTGATGCATGTACCTTTAACTAAATCATCCTCAAAATTAAGATTGAGCGTACCCTCAGCCCCAATAATCAGTTGCAAGAAGTTTAAAATGTTTTTACCATAAAGTTTGCTCGAATCTGATGGCATAGTAGATGGCAAATTGGAATGACCAATTATAGTTACGTTTTTATAGCTTACCGTTTCTCGATCTTTAGTTTGCGAAGTATTACCTCCTGTGGAAGAGGCTAAATCAATAATTAAAGAACCTGACTTCATATTATCTAATATATGATCTGGCAATAAAATCGGCGCTTTTTTCCCAGGAATTTGGGCAGTTGTAATAATCACATCAGCTTTTGATGCCACTTCAGCTATTCTTTCTCTTTGTTTTTGTAGGTATTCATCCGTTTGAACAACCGCATATCCTCCAGCATTGGAAGCATCTTGAGCACCTTCCACCTCAATAAATTTGGCCCCTAAACTCATTACCTCTTCTTTAACTGCAGGCCTTGTATCAAACACCTCCACAACGGCTCCTAATCGCTTGGCTGTTGCAATTGCTTGCAATCCAGCAACACCAGCCCCTAAAATCATTACTTTTGCAGGAGCAATACTTCCTGCAGCAGTCATAAACATTGGGAAATATTTAGGTAATTGCATGGCAGCTAATAAAACGGCTTTATAACCAGCAATATTGGCTTGTGAACTCAAAATATCCATAGTCTGAGCTCTGGTAGTACGAGGAAGCATATCCAT
>JBIHZP010000109.1:0-4833 GCA_044231315.1 Daejeonella sp.
TTTCCGCAAAGGAAAAGGGTATTATTTAAAAATGCGGCCCCTTGAAGTCGGCTTATGCCATGATCATCCGCTGAGAATATTTTCTGCTCTATGGCATTTGGAGTATCGAAATTCGAGATTTTATAAACATTTCCATCAAATGTAGTGTACCAAAATTCCCCCGTTTTTTCATTTCTTAAGAGGCGCACCCCAAGTTTTTCGGTATTCATTACTTTGTCAACACGAATGTCTGAACGCAATGAAAGAGGTGTTTTTATTGTTGCAAAAGGCCTCTGAGTTGCCGAAGTGGTGTTTTTTTCTTGGCTAAAGCAAATCAGAGAATATGAAAAAAACAGCGCTAAAAGCCCTGTTTTTTTCAATGTACAGTTTATTGTAATCATGAGATTTCAACTATTTAAAGAAATTATTTTGTGGAAGGCTTTACTTCCGAATTTGCTGGTATTTGTCGCGGTGGATTTTGTAAAACATTAGGTTCCGCGATTGCATTTAAATTATAAACAATTTTTCCAGCTCTAATGGTCATTTCTGTTTCAAGTCTATTTTTACCTGAAATTTTCCCATCACGGGCATAAAAGCCAAATTCCCCATTTCTAAGCGTGAATATAGCAATATCAGCTTCAGATCCAACGGATAAATTACCTAAATCAGGTCTTTTTATCTCCTGTGCCGGATTCCAAGTGCTCGCCTTAATCACACTTTGAAGGTCCATACCTAAGGCCATAAATAATGACATGATATTTGGCATATTCTTCATCGCATTATTCATACTTCCTGTATGCAGGTCGGTACTGATTGAATTTGGGTAAAAACCGCTTTTTATTGCAGGTATGCCTTGATTAAATAGAAAACTTGATCCACCAAATCCTACATCAAAAATTACACCTCTTTTTTGAGCTTTTATAACATAGGGTTTAACTTGATTGGTGCTTACGTCAACAATAGATTCACGTCCGTTGGGACTCGCGCTACCATTTCCACCGAATGCATGCGTATAAATGTCGCCAGGGCGGAATTTAACGTTAAATAGAGAGTCGAGAGGTAAAAATGGATTGGCGCCACCAAAATCAACCATTACAGGGAGGTTAGCAAGTTTACCAGCCGTCATTAATCGATCGGTTGGTTCCCAAGTGCGACCGTTGTAATGAGCTAATTTGAAGCCAACAATATCGTTTGGATATTTTTTAGCCATTTCGGCAGCCTTTTGAGGATCCATTTCATTGATATCATTCTCATATTTACCACCTGCCATTCCCTGTCCCACAATATTTAGCATGGCAAGTACTCTAGTCTGCGAGCCTTGAATTGTTTGTTTTTTGTATAATTCAAATGTTTTCCAACCCGGACTTCCAGCATCGACCACCGTTGTTACACCTGCAGGGAAGGTAAAACCATCTGCTGGAAGTCCGGCAGGCGCATTCATATAAGATGTTCCATCATGGCCCCAGAAAAAGTGAACATGGGCGTCAATTAATCCCGGAGTTACATACATTCCTCCAGCATTCACAAGTTGCGTAGCCATGGATCCATCAATGGTTTTGGCTACTAATACTACCTTCCCGTCTTTAATTGCGATATCCATTAAGGTATTGATATTGTTTTTGGGGTCAATTACATGGCCACCTTTAATAACAATACTGTATGGTTTTTCCGATTGTTGTTGAGCTTGTAAGGAATTTGTTAAATACAAGATCAGTGCAATGATTAAAAAATGTTTCTGTTTCATTGTGTTTTTTATTTTGAGGGTTTATATATTTCCATACTACCTTGAGTTAAAAAAAGGCCTCTACCCCTAGTAAAATTAAATATATATATTTTCGACTTAAATTGTAAATCTGATTTTTTTTAAAACGGTGTTGTCATTTTAAAAACATATTTTGATTTTAATTTTATTTTTTTCTAAGTTTATGTATAAATGAGTGAGAAAATAAAAATTGAGGATATAGAATTAATGAACCGACTTCGGTCTGGGGATGATTTGGCCTTGAAGCTCATTTATGATAAATATTGGAATCAATTATTTATGTCTGCTTTTAATATGTTGCAAGATCAGCAGGCCTGTGAAGATATTATTCAAGATATTTTTATCAATCTATGGAATAAACGAGAGCAGATTGAAATCAAGGTTTCATTTAAAGCCTATCTTTTTGCATCTACACGCTATGAAGTTTACCGGCAGGTTCGCCTAGGTTCTGTCCGGGAAAATATATTCGACCAAGTTCATGAACGTTTAGAAACGCCTTCAGAATATGGTAATATAGAATATAAGGAACTACTTTCTCAGATTAATTCTATTGTGGATAAATTATCGGCAAAATGCAAAGTGGTCTATAAATTAAGTCGCGAAGAGCAACTTTCACATAAAGAAATTGCAAATCAATTAGACATTTCTACTAAGACTGTTGAGAATCATTTAAATAAAGCTTTGCGACAGTTAAGGACCTCCCTCGGCCTTTTTTAAAATTTCTGATATTTAAATTAGAACAAGTATTCTAATATTTGAATTGAATAAATATTCCAATAATTAATTCAACAAGAAAATATTTTTTTTTAATGGGACTAGGGGATGATTGTATTTTTTTACTCTTATTAATAAAAAACTATTTTGGACAAAAAAGAATTTTACAATTTATTAGATAAATACATTGCTGGCGGGGCTTCAAAAGATGAGGAGCAGCGCTTACTTAATTTTTATGGAAGCTTTAAGCCTTCTAATACTGAGTCTGAGCTTCCTGATATGGAAAGCTTAAAAAATAAAATCTTCGATAAAATTTCTGAAAAGATAAATCCTGAAGTGGAGCTTGAAGTTTCATTTAAGCCAAATTATTATAGATCATTTTCAATTGCTGCTACAATTTTAGTTGCACTTTCAATTGGTTTTTATTTCTATTCAAATAGAACCTTACCTCTGGAAGAACAATTTGTTGAGTTAAATGTTAAAAATGATATTCTTCCCGGAAACAATAAGGCTGTTTTGACTTTAGCAGATGGCTCTAGGATTAGTTTGGATGATGCAGCTAATGGATTATTGGCAAGTCAGGGTAATATTGCAATCACCAAAACAGATAATGGTGAAATTGTGTATGAAAGAAATATCGGATCAAAAAACGGAGATTTATCGAGCCAATCAGTAATAAATACCATTCAAACGCCTAAGGGGGGTAAATTTCAAGTCCGTTTACCAGATGGAAGTAAAGTATGGCTTAATTCGGCATCCAAATTAAGTTATCCCACAGCATTTACAGGCAAGGAAAGAAAAGTTATATTAAGTGGAGAGGCCTATTTTGAGATTGCTCCAAATAAAAATGTGCCATTTCGTGTGATTAGTAATGGACAGATTGTTGAAGTGCTTGGTACTCATTTCAATATTAACTCTTATGATGATGAAGATTTTACTAAAACCACCCTATTGGAAGGTAGTGTTCGAGTAATTCTTAAATCCAAATCGGACGTTTTAGGAAAAACTAAAATGCTTAAGCCGGGAGAACAATCTCTAACAAACTCAATGTATTCTAAAATACAAATTGAAAATGCAGATACCGAAAAAGTTCTCGCCTGGAAAAATGGTTATTTTAAATTTAAAAATACTCCTATTCAGGAAATCATGCGTGAAGTAGAGCGTTGGTATGATGTGGAATTAGTTTATGATGGTAATATACCTACAGATGAATTTACTGGTTTTATTTCCAATGACGTGAATATCTCGGCGGTTTTAAAAATATTGGAACAGAGTGGAGGCGTTAAATTCACCGTGAAGGGAAAAACTATCAAAGTCAAAACAATGCCATAAACCCCTAAATCTAATAATTATGAAAAAAAACGATAGTAGTTAAGACTTATTAGGTATTAAAATGAAAAAACCGCCCCGGATTGCCCTCCAGGACGGAATAAAATTCAGGTTAATCCTTGCAAAAAATTCCGTAAGCACGAAATTTTAATTAATCAACCAAAACAAATTTTAAAATGCAAAAGTATGAAAAATGTTTTACTAAGTGAATGCAGATCCTTCTGCATAAACATTTTTAGGAATCACCCTAAAAAGAGACTATATAATCTAGTCTCAAAAAAAACGTTACAAATTATGAAACTAACCACAATTTTCATTTTAGCAAGTCTTATGCAAGTAAGTGCAAATGGCTTCTCTCAAAATGTTACGCTGAATGAAACAAATGTTCATTTGGATAAGGTTTTCACAGAAATTCGAAAGCAAACTGGTTATGATTTTCTCTATAACACCAGATTACTAAAGAATACAAGTCCCGTAACAGTTAAGGTTAAAAACTCCTTATTGGAGGTGGTTTTGGAACAAGTTTTTAAAAATCAACCATTAACCTATACCATCACGGAGAATACCATTATTTTAAAAAGGAAAGATGAACGATTAATGGAGCAAGTTTCCAGTTTTTCATTAATTAATTCTAGTCGCGATTTGAATAAAATCGCTTCCGCTGGCACAAATGGTATTGTATCTAACTTTACAATCGAACAACAACGAATTGACATTCGAGGTAAGGTTATAGATACTTCCGGAGAGGCTTTAATCGGCGTAAGTGTTCGTGTTAAGGGTTCAGAAACTGGTGTATCTACCGATGTAAATGGTAATTTCACACTAAGTGCTCCTGAGAATGCAATGCTAGTATTTACTTATATTGGCTATATAACCCAAGAGGTTGCGATTAATGGAAGAGCAATTATTAATGTGACCATGGTTGAAGATCGTCAGGCATTGAGTGAAGTTGTGGTTACTGCATTTGGCGTAACCAAAGCTAAAAGAGGCTTGGGTTATGCGGTTCAAGAGGTTCGTGGTGAAGAATTTACAGAATCACGTCAGAATAA
>JBIHZP010000111.1:0-4770 GCA_044231315.1 Daejeonella sp.
TGGGCCTCAATCACAAGGTTCCCAAGTCTTGGCCCTGGAGGAATAAACAATTCTAGTTTGTCTTCTCTTTCCTTAGTATCTTCAGAAGCAAGCTTCTCATAGTTTGATAAACGAGCCTTCGACTTAGCATGACGTGCTTTGGGTGCCATTCGAACCCATTCGAGTTCTCTTTCCAATGTTTTCTGACGTTTGCTTTCAGTCTTTTCTTCAGAAGCTAACCTTTTTGCTTTTTGGTCAAGCCATGAAGAATAGTTCCCTTTCCATGGAATACCCTCACCTCGGTCAAGTTCTAAAATCCATCCGGCTACATTATCCAAGAAATACCTATCGTGCGTTACGGCAATTACCGTCCCCTTATATTGTTTTAAGTGTTGTTCTAACCAGTCGATACTTTCAGCATCCAGGTGGTTGGTAGGCTCATCGAGTAATAAAACATCAGGTTCCTGAAGTAGTAGGCGACATAATGCTACTCTTCGGCGTTCCCCTCCTGACAAAGTGGCAATTTTTGTGTCTGGCTCCGGACAACGTAATGCATCCATGGCTCTTTCCAGTTTGCTATCAAGTTCCCAGGCCCCACAAGCATCGATTTGGTCTTGTAATTCTCCTTGACGTGCAAGCAGTTTGTCCATCTCATCTGCATTTTCATAAACTTCCGGAAGCCCAAACTTTTCGTTGATATCTTCGTATTCTTTTAAAATAGCAGTTGTAGAGGCAACTCCCTCCTCTACGACCTCTCGTACTGTTTTTTGGACATCTAGGAGGGGCTCCTGAGCCAGATAGCCAACAGTATATCCAGGCGCAAAAACAACTTCTCCTTGATATGCTTTATCTAATCCGGCAATGATTTTTAATACGGATGACTTTCCCGAGCCATTTAATCCGATGACACCAATCTTGGCACCATAGAAAAATGACAAATAAATATTCTTAAGTACCTGTTTCTGTGGAGGATAAATCTTATTTACCCCGGCCATAGAAAAAATTATTTTTTCGTCTGACATTTGTATTTAATATTGAACTCCAAATATCGTATTTTAGTCAGAGACATGTCAACTTTATTATGCGATATGTCTAGAAATGCGTTTTTTTTAAAATGGCGTAATTGTTGATAAATGTTCTACGAACGTCAGGTTTATTAACCTAATAATTTAATACATTAGGGCGTTAATTCTTATAGATAGGTAATATAATGGAAGCTAAATTTTCACCACGCGTCAAAGACGTCATTTCATATAGCAGAGAGGAAGCCCTGCGATTGGGTCATGATTACATTGGAACTGAGCATTTACTGCTGGGTCTCATTAGGGAGGGTGATGGCATGGCCATTAAAATATTGAAAAATGCTGGTGTTGATACAGCCAAATTGCGCAAATCTGTGGAAGATTCAGTCAAAGGAACATCAAGTACAACAGTCAACCTCGGGAATATTCCTCTAACCAAACAGGCTGAAAAAGTTTTAAAAATCACTTATCTTGAAGCAAAGATATTTAAAAGTGATATCATCGGAACAGAGCACTTGCTATTATCAATTCTTCGTGATGAAGATAATATAGCTTCTCAAATCCTACAGCAATACAATGTTAACTATGACATTTTTAAGGCCGAAATAGAGAATAATAAAGAAGGTTTCCGCGATGAAGCTCAAGGAGGTTCTCCTGCTGGGGATGATGAATTTAGAGAAGAGGAAAGTTTTAGTCAGCCGAAGAAAGTATCTGATATTAAATCAAAAACTCCAGTACTTGATAATTTCGGTCGTGATTTAACCCGGGCAGCTGAAGATGGGAAACTAGATCCAATTGTTGGTCGTGAGAAGGAAATTGAGCGTGTTTCTCAAATCTTATCACGTCGTAAAAAGAACAATCCAATTCTTATCGGTGAGCCAGGTGTTGGTAAATCTGCTATAGCCGAGGGACTAGCCCTTAGGATTGTTCAGCGTAAAGTTTCACGCGTTCTTTTTAATAAGAGGGTGGTTACGCTTGATTTGGCTTCATTAGTTGCCGGTACAAAATATCGCGGACAATTTGAAGAGCGGATGAAAGCAGTAATGAATGAGCTGGAGAAATCGCCAGATGTTATTCTCTTTATCGACGAAATACATACCATTGTTGGTGCAGGCGGTGCTTCAGGGTCTCTGGATGCATCAAATATGTTCAAACCGGCATTAGCACGCGGAGAAATTCAGTGTATAGGTGCGACCACTCTAGATGAGTATCGTCAGTTCATTGAAAAAGATGGTGCGCTCGACCGTCGTTTTCAGAAAGTGATGGTTGAGCCGGCAACACCGACTGAAACCATTGAAATTCTGAACAGAATTAAAGAAAAATATGAAGAGCATCATGGTGTGACCTATACCGATGAAGCAATTAATGCTTGTGTAAGTTTAACGTCACGGTATATCACAGATCGCTTCCTTCCTGATAAGGCTATTGACGCCCTCGATGAGTCGGGATCTCGTGTTCACCTTACCAATATTCATGTTCCACAAAATATCATTGATGTAGAACAGAAAATTGAAGAGATTAAAATAGAAAAAAATAAAGTTGTTCGCAGTCAGAAGTATGAAGAAGCAGCCAAGCTTCGCGATACGGAAAAGAATTTGTTGGAAGAGCTTGAAAAAGCAAAAAGCGAGTGGGAAGCGGACACAAAAACTAAGCGTTATACAGTAACTGAAGATAATGTTGCTGAGGTTGTTTCCATGATGACCGGAATACCTGTTCAACGGGTTGGTCAGGCTGACAGCATTAAATTGCTTGGGATGTTTGATTCAATTAATAGCAGGGTTATCGGACAGGAAGATGCGGTTAAAAAATTAACAAAAGCGATTCAGCGTACTCGCGCGGGACTAAAAGATCCTAAAAAGCCAATCGGTTCATTTATTTTCCTTGGTCCGACAGGTGTCGGAAAAACTGAGCTGGCTAAAGAGCTTGCACGTTTTATGTTTGATACTGAAGATGCTTTGATTCAGGTAGATATGAGTGAGTACATGGAGAAATTCGCTGTCTCACGCCTAGTAGGAGCGCCTCCAGGATATGTGGGTTATGAAGAAGGTGGGCAGCTGACTGAAAAAGTAAGAAGAAAACCATATGCTGTTGTTCTGCTCGATGAGATCGAAAAAGCTCACCCGGATGTGTTTAATATTTTGTTGCAAGTACTTGATGAAGGCCAACTGACTGATAGTTTAGGTCGCAAGGTGGATTTTAGAAATACCATCATCATCATGACTTCAAACATTGGTGCTCGCCAATTGAAAGATTTCGGACAGGGTGTTGGATTTAGTACTGGAGCAAAAGCTTCACAAGCTGATACGTATTCTAGAGGGGTCATTGAAAATGCACTTAAGCGTGCTTTTGCCCCTGAATTCCTAAACCGTGTGGATGATGTGGTTGTATTTAACTCATTAACTAAAGAGGATATCTTCAAGATTATTGATATCGAATTAAAGTCTCTCTTTGATAGAATTCAAAGTATTGGTTATACTATTAAACTGACTGATGCGGCTAAAGATTTCATTGCAGAAAAGGGCTACGACTCCAATTTTGGTGCCCGTCCGTTGAAGCGTGCCATTCAAAAGCATTTGGAAGATCCAATTGCTGAAGAGATTTTGAAGGGCGAATTATCGGAAGGAGATTCTTTGGAGGTTGATTATGATAAGGAAAAGGAAGAAATCCGAATTCTTAACAAAGTTAAATCAGTTAAGAAGAAGAAAGAAGAGAAAAAAGAAGAATAGTATTCATTTATTTCAGGTTAGGGGAATGGTTCTATGCAACCATTCCCCTTTTTTTTCGTCTTCATATTACAGGCATTTCCTGTTTGATTATGAAAAAATCCATTTTGTTGCTCAGCTTATTTCTTCTAATGATGGGTTCTGCTTGTAAGAAAGAACAGATTGTCCCTAATCGTACGGTAATCACCACGCTAACTTCTGGGAATTGGATTAAGCTGAATGGTGGCCGATCTTATACTGCTTCCATCAATATGCCTGAAATTGATAATTATTTCAATGATTATGGTGGAGTTTTGGTTTATCTTTCTTTTGAAAATGGGACATACGAGCAAATTCCACAGGTTTATAATGGAGTTTCTTATAGTTATATAACCCGCGCTGGCCAGATAGTCATTGAAATTCAGAGTTCAGATGGGCAGGCAGTAATTTCCCCTCCAGGGTCTGTAAAAATTAAAATTGTATTGATAGAATCGATTTAAATAAAACATATTCCAATAAAAAACCCGAAAGTGAATGCTTTCGGGTTTTTCTATTCAATCATTAATTCTAGCTATTTTCTGCTCCTAATCTATACATTACATCATCACTAACTCCAGTGGATGAATATCCGCCATCATGGAATAAGTTCTGCATGGTAACCATACGAGTGAGGTCTGAGAATAAAGTGATGCAATAATCAGCACATGATTCAGCATCCGCATTTCCTAGGGGAGCAATGGCATCCGCATAGTCATAAAAACTACCAAAACCTTTAATGCCTGTCCCCGCAGTTGTTTTTGTTGGCGATTGAGAAACCGTGTTAATACGAACCTTTTTATCTAAGCCGTAGTGGTAACCAAAACTTCTTGCAATGGATTCAAGCATTGCTTTGATATCAGCCATATCAGTATAAAAAGGATAGGTGCGTTGTGCAGCCATGTAGGTAAGCGCTACAACACTTCCCCATTCATTGATTGCATCTAATTGTTTTGCAACGCTAAGCATTTTATGTAAAGACAATGCCGAAACATCAATTCCTTTTTGAAAATAATCGTAATTAAGCTCAG
>JBIHZP010000112.1:0-4769 GCA_044231315.1 Daejeonella sp.
CTAAATTAAAAGGAATATTTACAGAAAGAGATTACGCTCGGAAAATTATTCTCCTCGGAAAATCTTCCAAAGCAACTAAAATTGCGGAGGTCATGACCGAGAAACTTGTAACCATCGAGCTTGGCACTAGCATTGATCAGTGCATGCAAATAATGACTGAACGTCGGATTAGACATTTACCAATACTTGAAAATGGTCTTGTTATTGGAATAATTTCAATCGGCGACCTCGTTAAATTTGTAATTGAAGATCAAAAGCAAACGATAGAACAGTTGCAGAATTACATCAGCAGTTAAGGTGGTCCGGATCGGGTTCCGGACTGATGAGTATAATTTAAAAAAAATCCGGATTGGGGTCCGGACTGTACAAAATTTTAATGAAAAATCAGCTTAGTTTTGCTTACTATTTAACATCCGTTACTGTAATTTCAAAGTCAAGGGCAGAAAATGCAGGTATAGCCGGCGGACTACCATTGAACCCATAAGCCAAAGAAGAAGGGACAATTAAACGAATGGTTCCACCCTGTTTAATTAGAGGCAAAGCCTCTTGCCATCCTTTTACCAAGGTGTTTAGTGTAAAAGTTGCTTCACTTCCAGCAGCAGCTTTATCAAAAATAACTCCGTTAAGTAATTTACCGGTATAATTTGCAACTACAATTGAATTAATTGTTATCGAACTTCCAGTTCCTGGTTGAGTAATTTTATAATATAGTCCGGTGGAAGTCTTTGTAAAACCAGTCAGGGAGCTAGACTGCAAATATTTTTGTATTGAAAAATTCTCATATTCAGCTATTTTAGCTAAATCTAAAACGCGAACTGTAATATCAAGGGAGGTATTGCCGGGGATGCTTCCCAAACCATTTCGGCCATAAGCGAGACGGGATGGAACAATCATTCTAACGGTACCGTTCGACTTTTTCAATACTTCTTTTATACCTAAGCGAATAGCTTCAGGGTTAAAATAGCCTAGAAAATTATAGTATCTATTGGAAACACTAAACGTATCAACTGATAAATATTTGCCATCCAATGAGCGAGTCGTAATGATTGCGGGAACCATATCTGAGTATTGTACTTCCGGACCAGTTCCTGGCGTTACTACCCCATAATAAATGCCCGTACTTTGATATTCACTGAAGTTTAGTTTATTGTTTTGGATATACTCCTGAACATTTCTATCGTCAATTACATCAATTGTTTCATATTCTTTTTGACAAGAAACAAAGATTGTTAAAGATAAAAAAATAGGAAAAGCGTATGTTAAAAATTGTTTCATTTCGTCTATATGTTATTGAACATCAACTAGTTCTATGTCAAAATCAAGAACTGAATTAGCGGGTATTTTACCAGCGGCACTAGTACCATAGGCGTATCCTGAAGGAATAAGCAGCCTAATTTTACCACCCTTTTGAATTAAAGGCACCCCTATTTGCCATCCAACAATTACATTCCCAAGCGAGAAAGAAAGAGGCTGAGTTGTTGTTTGATCGAATATTGCACCATTGAGTAATCTACCAGTATATTTTGCAGTAACCTGAGTGGATGCAGCATAGGTTTTTGAGCCACTACCTGGATTTATAATCTGATAATAGACGCCACTTGAATGTTTTACTGCTGTTATTTTATTGTCAGCAATAAACTTTACAATTTGGGCATCCTCTAGTTCAGCTTGCTTAGCAGGGTCAAAATCATCACTTTTCATGCATGAACCCAAAGTAAGAGTCATGATAAAAGATAAAATCAATAATTTATTAATCTTCATATTCTTGCAAATTTATCCTTTTAAATGTTAAAAAGTAAGGATTAACATTATTTAACAAAATAAATAGTTATTAATACGCTTACGAAAGGAATTAAATAAAGGCAAAAGAACAAAATAAATCTTAAGAAACTGTATTTATATAAGGTTTCCAGGTATCTGTTTTTACTGTTGCTCCAAGTTCACCAAGCATGTTATACAAACCAAAATTAGTCCGATTTACGTAAATAAAGTGCTTTACTCCCCTTGCCTGCTTAAATTCGGGCATTTTGGCGATTCTCTCGCCATAATTATAAAGCTTATCAAAATACCCTTTCTCACTAAAATTAAACGTTTTCGATAGGTATGGTTGAGCAAAAAGTTCAATCATTTCCTTGTAAACCTGATAGAAAAACTCAATTTGCGAAGCATTATCATTTTCACGTATCATTTCCAATTCACGGAAAGCTATAATCGTTTTTTCTCTATCTTGGAGCATATCCGTAGATGTTAGCGAAAAGAAAGGATTATAAAAATCAGCTGGCATTTCTTTGATGCAACCAAAATCAATCACTCCCAATTTACCATCGGGCGTAATTAAGAAATTTCCAGGATGTGGATCAGCGTGAACGGCTCTTAGTTCATGTTGTTGAAAATTATAAAAATCCCATAAAGCCTGCCCTACTTGATTACGAATTTCCTGTGTAGGATTCGTATTCAAAAACTCCTTCATGTGCATCCCACCGAGCCACTCCATCGTAATGATTCGTTTGGACGATAATTCTGGATAGTAAGTTGGAAAGATAAGATTTGGAATATTTTTACAAGCCTCAGAGAACTCTATAGAACGCTTAATTTCGAGATCGTAGTCGGTTTCTTCCAATAGTCGATCCTCAACCTCAGTCATGTATACTTCAAGCTCCTTCTGGCTCATGCCAAGCAAGCGAAAAGCAAAGGGCTTCACCATTTTTAAATCGGATGAAATACTATCGCCAACACCTGGATACTGTATTTTAACTGCTAATTTTTTTCCATTCAGAACAGCTTGATGAACCTGACCTATTGATGCCGCATTTGTAGATTTGATATTAAATTCATCGAAAATTTGCGAAGGAGTTTTTCCAAAATACTTGGTAAAAGTTCTGACAATTAGCGGACCAGATAATGGTGGCGCATTGTATTGCGATAAAGAAAATTGATCCACATAAGCTTTCGGAAGAATATTTTTATCCATGCTAAGCATTTGTGCCACTTTTAATGCACTACCCTTTAGCTCACTTAAAGAAGTATAAATATCTGTGGCATTGTCGAGGTTTAACTCGTCTTTACTAAGATCCGGATTGAATAATTTTTTAGAGTAATGTTTTATATAATTACCACCAACCTTAAACCCTGTTTTGACAAATTTAGCTGATCTCTGTGTTTTTGAGGTGGGAATACTATCTTGTTCTTTCATGTTTCTTGGCGCCTGGCCAATAATAAAATTGTAATTAAAACTTCATGTTTTGTTTCATGCCACCGTTGTTCATCATGAACTTACCATAGTCAAGAATACTATCAAGAGCAGATTTTTCGAACAAATCAAAAGTTACATTAATGCCTTTTTCGATGGCTTCATCTGTCTTTTCAAAGCCGGCACTACTATCTTTAACCCAGAAATTCAGGATAAAACCAAACTGCATCCAAAGAGCATCCTTGTATTTACTCGTAAAAAACTTCCTATCTGCCAGTTCGCCAACCTCAAGGCCTTGATTAATAATTCCAGTAGCAAAGCCCTCAAAAATAGTTTTCACTCCTTTAAGAACTGATGGTGTACCAATTTTGGGACTTGAATTTTTAAGGCTATAAAGCACAAAGCTCCGCTTACTTTTAAGAAGTTCAATCAATGCATAGAAAAAGGCAAGGGCTTTCTCTCTCGAAGAGTATTGAGACCAAATTTCCTGATTTTCAACTTCAGTAAGCGCTTTCTGGCAAAGGCTTGTCCAAATAGATTGCTCAATCCCTTCAAAAGATCCAAAATGAGCATAAAACTCTTCCTCAGACATCTCATTTTCCTTTGCAAAAACGTACACAGAATTGGGCACGCGACCTTGTGTTAATACATAGTCTACATAAGCATTTTGCAGTTCTTCTGCCGTTATTAAAGTCTTTTTCTTAGCCATTTTACAAATTATTTATTTTGATTATTGAAGCTTCTTTTCAGATTGACTGATGTATTTACTCTTAGAGGAATGTAAAGCAAGTCCGAATGCTGCACTCCAGAGAATATAATATTTAAAAAAGACAGTTCATATTTCTTTGCTAGACGCGCAATTGAGTTAAGCGAAATGAGATTTTTGAGATCCATAAGGTTCAATTAGAATTTTAACAAATATCGCAAATAGAATAGATAGGAATGTTTTTTACGGTTGAAATATTGTCATATTTCCAAAGAAAGAAGACAACAATAAAAACATTGACAGAATGATGATAAAGAAAGAATGCTCATCAGCAAAAATCTTATGCTGATGAGCATTTACATTAATAACAGTATTTATTGGCATCAATCAGCTGTTTGGCAACACGCTGTCTGACATCTTTAATGTTAAAAGGTTCAATTTTCGTAAATCGACGAAGGCCCACAAGCATCATTCTAAGCTCATCACCCTCTGCAAAAGAGCAAAGTGCTTCTTTACCCGCAATGGCCACCTTATCTACCGATTGATACAGGTACATACGCATCAAATCTAGCTGACCCTGACAAGCCTCTTCACCTCTCAATTTAACTAATTTTTCTACACGAAGCAGGGTGGATTCAAATACATAAACATAGCCGATAATATCAGCGATATTCATTAAAATTTCCTGTTCTTTAGAAAGTGTCATCATTAATTTTTGCACAGCAGCACCTGCAATCATTAATCCTGCTTTTTTAAGATTTTGCAATACTTTCTTTTCAGCAGCAAATGGAGTAGTATCTTCCTCGGCAAAATCAGGAATCGACATTAATTCGGATGCTACGGCTTGAGCGGGAGTCATTAGATCAAGCTCAC
>JBIHZP010000113.1:0-4766 GCA_044231315.1 Daejeonella sp.
GTGATTATGAAGAAATTCAGCAATTGACCAAGCGATAGATATACCATCATAGGTGCTTGTCCCGCGACCGATCTCATCCATTAAAATCAAGCTTCTTGGCGATAAATTATTCAAAATACTCGCTGTTTCGTTCATCTCAACCATGAAAGTTGATTCGCCAGTACTTAGATTATCTGAAGCACCAACACGCGTAAAAATTTTGTCAACAATTCCTATCAGGGCCTCTTTAGCTGGAACAAAACAACCCATTTGTGCCATTAAAACAATCAATCCGGTTTGTCTCAGCAAAGCCGATTTACCCGACATGTTTGGTCCGGTAATAATAATAATCTGCTGAGAATCACTATCCAGAAACACATCATTTGTAATATATTCTTCACCTGGGGGAAGGTTTTTCTCAATTACAGGATGCCTTCCACCTTTAATATCAATTAGGCTACTATCATCAATTATTGGCTTGACATAATAATTTTTAATGGCCAAAGTGGCAAAATTAAGAAGAACATCAAGCTGCGCAACTAATTGAGCATTAAGCTGAATTGGTTTAATAAATTCCGATAAAGCGTAAGTTAGCTCATTGTAAAGTCGAGTTTCCAGGACCAATATTTTTTCTTCAGCACCAAGAATTTGTTCTTCATACTCCTTTAGTTCAGGTGTAATGTATCGCTCAGCGTTAACAAGCGTTTGTTTCCGAAGCCAATCTGCAGGAACTTTATCCTTATGAGTATGTGTTACTTCTAAATAATAGCCAAAAACATTGTTAAATGCCACTTTTAATGAGGGAATACCGGTAATTTCAGCTTCTCGCTTTTGTATTTCCAAAAGATATCCTTTGCCGCCAAAAGCAATTTTTCTTAATCGATCGAGCTCCTCATCTACCCCATCAGCAATCACATTACCCTTAATAATCAGAACTGGAGGATCTGGATTTAACTCCATTTCTATCTTTTCACGGATTAGCAAACAAGGGTTTAACCGTTCTGCAATACTCTTTAAAGCATAGTTGTCAGAATTTTGGCAGAGCTCTTTCAAATTAAAAATGGCGTAAAGTGCCCTTTTAAGCTGCATCACTTCCCTGGGATTAGCCTTTTGGAGACCAATTTTTGAAATTAAGCGTTCCAAATCACCGATCTGTTTTAACTCAAATAACAGCTTTTCCCGCAATTCGTCCTGATTCATTAAAAACTCAACCACATCAAGTCGCTCTTGAATAGGTTTTAGCTCTTTCAGTGGCATAATTATCCAACGACGAAGCAAACGAGCCCCCATTGGTGAACAAGTCTGATCCAAAACATCAACAAGACTCACTGCATTTTCGTTGGAAGAACCAATTAACTCTAAATTTCGAATCGTAAATCGGTCGAGCCACATATAGCGATCTTCTTCAATTCTAGATATCGAAGAAACATGCTGAAGGTTACGATGTTCAGTCTCGTTTAAATAATGAAGTGCTACACCAGCCGCAGTGATGGCCAATGGAAATTTATCAATTCCGAAGCCTTTTAAAGATTTTACTTCAAAATGCTTCAACAGAAACTCAGCAGCATAATCGCCACTATAAGCCCAATCATCGAGGTGATACGTATAAAAACGATCACCAAAAGTTTCTGTAAAATCTCGCTGTCTGCTTTTTTGAAAAATAACTTCACTTGGCTTAAAACTTTGCAGAAGCTTGTCAATATAATCGGCATTGCCTTGCGCGACTAAAAATTCACCAGTTGAAATATCAATAAATGCAATCCCGAAGGAATTCTTTTCAAAATAAAGGGATGCTAAATAATTATTTGTGTTATGCTGAATGATATGATCACTGTATGAAACCCCTGGCGTTACAAGCTCGGTAACGCCGCGTTTAACAATAGTTTTAGTCGTTTTAGGGTCCTCTAATTGATCACAAATAGCAACTCGCTGTCCCGCTCTTACCAATTTTGGTAGATAATTATCTAAAGAATGATGTGGAAAACCAGCCAATTCGATATGTGTGCCAGAACCATTTCCACGTTTGGTAAGCACAATTCCGAGAATTCCAGATGCTTTTACAGCGTCTTCCCCAAATGTTTCATAAAAATCACCAACACGAAATAAAAGCAATGCACCAGGGTATTTAGCCTTGATCGCATTATACTGCAGCATTAAAGGGGTTTCCTTCTGTTCGGTCTTCTTCGACAAATCAATATTTATTTAAAGGATAAAGTTAATGGATTGTTCAGGCTTTAGAAGAGATGTGGAAAAAAGATAATAAGTGGATAGTTGATTGTTTGACTAATTTATCTTTTAAAAAGCACACCTATTTTAGGATGCGACATATTTTACAGACTCGGGGAAACTGAAAAACTAAGAAGCCCCTGATAAAGATCAGGGGCTTCTTAGTTGATATGCACTACTCAAAATAACTAAAAACTGAAATGGGAAAACTGATAACCTACTCCCCGTACTTAACAAACTTCCTGCTTACAGCAATAAACAGCTTAGCTTCAGAAATCCACATGATAACACCGACTATAACTCCAATGACGACCTGATATCCAAATGAAACACTCTCACCAAAAATCCTAAATATCAGTTGAAACAAACCAATTCCAGCTAGTAAGCATAATGGAAACAGGAATATGTATATGAATCTTTTCATATTCTTTGATTTATTTCAGATTAACATTAACAGTATAAAACCCACATTTGCGACTAACTTTAAATAAACACTGAAACTATTATTTTTCAGGTTTGGGGCACTGCTGTTTGCGTCTTTTAATAAAAATAGAGAATATACCAGTAAAATAACATTCACTATAAATACTCCAAGAGTTATTGGATATAGAGCTCCGGCATACCAATCGTGTCTTACAAGGAAATATAAAATATACCCAATTGCAGTTAGGCTGAAAGTGTTAGAGTTGATACTGCTGAAATTCATTTCGTTAGATTTGGTGGTTATCATTAGCTGAGACAATCTTGGAAGTCATAAACCATTAGTGCAATTCCGATCCAGCCTAGATATCTTCTCCCCAAGAGCTTTAAAGCACCCATTGTTGTTTCTACAGTACCCAGTGCAAGAGTATTTATGTACAATTCATTGATTCCTGCAATTCCCAGAGCAGCACTCGCACAAGACCTTACTTCAGCCCAGTCAACCAAATAGGTTTGTGCATGAACAGTAAAAGCAAGATCTGCTAATTGAGCATCGTCAAAATTTGTTATTTGTTGTCTTTCAATTTCTGTCAAATTATATAATTCTCCTGATTCTTCCAAATAACGAACCATTTCAAAATGAATAACTTCTCCACTTTCTACTAAAGGTCTTAATGCAATCTCCAATTCCTGATCGTTATAATTCATCAGTTTATTAGAAGGTGTCAACGATGACATTTTCTTCATTGCCAAGGACAACTCTGCATTTCTTTTGACTATCCGACTAACATTTTGAGTGATCGCATCAAATTTATCTTTACTCATTAGCTTTGACCTCAAATCTAGTTTGGGAGGTTCCATTTCTAACTTGGAGCAAGAAATTAGGGTTAATATTAAAAAAATTAACAAAAAAGATAATTGTTTTGAATTTCTGATTTTCATATATTTTTATTTAATTATTTAGATAAAAAAATTAAATATAATAAATAAATTATCTATAAAAATAATTTATTTATTATTAATTGCACAGGAGCAAAAATAGAGTTAAGCGAAACTATCAAAAGTCAAATTAACTTATGATATAATATGTTAGGTCTAGTGTACTCACAGATTACCAATTCATTCCTCTATCTTTGAATCGTGCTATCGAACACCCTCAATATTTATAAAAAAGCCTTTTCCGGACTAAGTAAGGAGAACTGGTACCTCTCTCTGGTTATGCTAATAAACCGTAGCGGGACTATGGTTATTCCCTTTCTAACTATTTATTGTACTCAGAAATTAAACTTCAGCATAGTACAAGCGGGTACGGTAATGGCCTTATTCGGACTAGGTTCCGTGTTTGGTGCGTTTATAGGTGGTAAAATCACAGATAAGATTGGATTTTACTATTTGCAGGTTGGCGCATTAATAACCGGAGGATTTATGTTCATTTCTCTCGCCTTCCTTGAAACTTTTATAAGTCTGTCTATTGGGACATTTATTTTAAGCATGTGTAATGAAGGTTTCAGACCCGCAAATTCTTCTGCAGTAGCACATTATAGTACAGAAAAAACTCGCACACGATCCTACTCTTTAAATAGAATGGCTATAAATTTGGGTTGGTCATTTGGTGGAGCAATAGGAGGATTTTTAGCATCCGTAGATTACCACTTATTATTTTTTGTAGACGGTTTCACCAATATACTTGCTGCCATTATTCTTATAAAATTATTGCCCCCTATAAAAAAAGTAAAAACTGATTCAGAAAAACATGATAATCCAGTAATTAAATCAGCCTACCGAGATAAATTATATCTCGCATTTATTGTATTGAGTACTTTATTCGCGTCTTGTTTTTTTCAATTATTTACCTTTCAACCGCTATTCTATAAATCTCAATGGAACTTGAGTGAACAATTTATTGGAGGTTTAATGGCCATGAATGGCTTACTCATTGTTGGTTTTGAAATGCTTTTAATTAATAAAATTGATGGGAAAAAACCTCCCTTATATTTTATTGGAATTGGCACTATTATAACAGGTTTTGCATTTGCATTATTAGATATTCTTCCAGCTTTAGCCATGGTAGCTATTATTTCAACCATTTTTATCTCTTTTGGTGAAATGTTCTCCATGCCCTTTATGAATACTTTTTGGAC
>JBIHZP010000114.1:0-4760 GCA_044231315.1 Daejeonella sp.
GCAAGATATTTTGAAGGATCCTATTCCAATGTGGTATCCTTTCTAGTTGATAAGAAGCAGATGTCAATTGAGGATTTAGAACTCTTATTAAAGGAACTAAAAAATAAGAAATAATGAGCAGCGAACTAATTTTAATTTATGTATTAAAATCCACCGTCGTAACAGCGATTTTGTACGCCTATTATCTTCTAGCTTTAAGAGATAATAAATTTCATTATTATAATCGCTTTTACCTTTTGGGGATTCTTGTATTAAGTTTGATTATACCCCTATTAGATTTACACTGGTTTACATTCGAAAAACAGGTTACAGAATCAACAAACCTAGAACTCCTTCAGCTGATTACAGAACCCACTAATCAAGTTATTGAGAGTCAATTCTTATGGAGTGAAGGATTATTGTTGTTAATAGGAACAATCGGACTCGCCTTTCTTGGCATGTTACTATTCAGCATTCATAAGATTTACAGCATTAAAAGAAATTCGCCAATTAGGTATCTCGATGGAATAGATTTTATTGAAACGGAGGTAGAAAATGCCCCATTCTCATTCCTTAACAATCTGTTTTGGAAAAAAACAATGCCATTAGAAGAC
Source organism: Daejeonella sp. (assembly GCA_044231315.1). GTDB lineage: Bacteria > Bacteroidota > Bacteroidia > Sphingobacteriales > Sphingobacteriaceae > Daejeonella. Next base: position 594 of record JBIHZP010000114.1, read on the forward strand.
GACAAAGGTCAAAAGATATTTAAGCATGAGGTTACCCATATTAAGCAGAAGCACTCGTGGGACCGCCTATTTTGTCAGGTATTGAGCTCAATTTTATGGATTAATCCTTTCAATTGGATCATTCAGAAAGAGCTTCAAACCATCCATGAGTTTATTGCAGATGAGGAAGCGATGGGCGAGAATAATACCGAAGCATTTGCAAAATTATTATTAGAAACACATTACGGAACACATTTTTTAAACCCAATACATCCTTTTAATTATTCATCCATTAAACGAAGATTAGCTATGTTAACAAAATCAAACAAAACAGAATACTCTTATTTAAGAAGAGTAATGGCATTGCCCATTATGCTAATGGCTCTAGCAATTTTTTCAATCAAGGTAAACGCAGTAAACAGAATCCAAAATCTTGAAAACAAGATAGAAAAAGTATTATTGAAAAGTCAAGTAGATACCATTAAGGAAAAGTCGGCAGGAGATAAAATAATGGTATTCCTAGAGAAAATGAATAGTGAGAAAGGGACAGAAGCAAAGAAAATTATAATAATCGACGGAAAAGCCACTATTTCAGACTTGAAACCAGAGGATATTGAAAGCATTAGATTGATTAAGAAAGATGGACTAAAGTTAGAAAGAGATGCTAAAAATTCGAAAGGGGAAGTGAAAGAGCTAAGAATAGAAGGTCAAATTTTCCTTGAAGATAGCGATAAGGACCAGAACATAATGATCCTCACTACAAGGTCAAAGAATGGTGAAGCAAGCAAACAATTTATTATGGATCCAAGTGATAAAATTGACAACAGAAAACTATTTATTGTGGATCAAAATAGTAAAGGTGAAATTGAGAATGCAGTAAAAAGAATTAAAGGTAAAGTGGCCACAGATATTACTGTTACCGGTTTCCAGGAAATTCTGGCAGACACGGTTGTTGTTCATAGAAAACCCAATCTTAACAATAAGATAATGGATGATCAGGTGGTTTACATGCTTGATGGTAAGAAAGTTGATAGCAGCATTTTTAAAAATATTAAGCCTGATGAGATTCAATCTATTAACGTTCTAAAAGGAGAAAGTGCTCAGAAAAAATATAAGGATTTACAGGGAAAGGATGTGATTGAGATTATTTTGAAGAAGAAATAAACAGCCTTATTCCAACTCAATATAAATCCCCTGTTATTAAAATAACCGGGGATTTTGTGTTTTATAAACTACAAAACCAAAATTAAAGTTCATTTAATAGAGTAGTCCCAGAAATACATCAAGCAATGAAATTCTTATCACTATTGGATTCAATCCAAATCATTAACTTTACAACATGCAAGTTCATATACTAAAATCAAAAATACACCGCGTAAAGGTAACTGATGCAGATCTGAATTATATTGGTAGCATTACCATAGATGAGGATTTGATGGACGCCGCAAATTTATTGCATGGTGAAAAAGTCCAAATTGTAAACAACAATAATGGCGAACGCTTTGAAACATATACCATTCCTGGTAAGAGAGGAAGTGGAGAAATTGTTTTAAATGGAGCGGCAGCAAGAAGAGTCATGCGTGGTGATGTCATTATTATCATTGCCTATGCCATTATGGATTTTGAGGAGGCTAAAACATTTAAGCCAACTATTGTGTTTCCTGATGAAGAAACGAACCTTCTAAAATAAAAGGAGATTGATTTCAGATCAATTTTAAATCTGAAATCTGACAATTTATTCGTAAATTATATATAAATATTTAAGGAAATGACACAAAGAATCCCCTACGTAATTGCCATTTTAACACTCATTGGCGGTGTTTTTATCTCCATTCTATTTGGTGCCAACGAAGATTATTTTAAGGATAAGATCAATGAGGGATTGAAAAAGAATGAAAAGGTAAACCAGATTCAAGATCCGATAGAAAAAGCGGCTGTTTTAAAATCTGAGGCCGACAAAAATTGGCGTTATTATCAGAGATTTCACTTCCATGCTACTGGAATTGGTGCGATGATAATGGGAGTTCTTTTATTTATTTCCTTTTTATCAGCTCCAGAAAGAATTAAAGCAATTAGCTCTTTTGCTGTATCCATTGGAGGATTTTTATATCCATTTGTATGGCTCTTTGCCGCAATTTACGGACCAGAAATGGGCCGTGAGGTAGCTAAAGAATCCTTTGCAGTATTTGGCTATATGGGGGGATTGTTCCTTGTAGGTTTAGTTTTAACGCTGTATATGGCGCTTAAATACCGATTAAAAGAGCTAAAATAGTCTAATCTTCCGTTTCTTCGTGAGTTTTAGAGGAGCTTGAAATTAATCTATTAATTTCATTCATTTCATCATCACTTAGGTATCTCCATTTACCAATGGGGATATCTAATTGTATATTCATTATCCTCACTCTTTTTAATTTCATCACCTTAAAATCAAGGTATTCACACATCCTTCTAATCTGACGATTGAGTCCTTGGGTTAAAATAATCCTAAATCTATTTTTATCAATCTGTTCCACTTCACACTCGCGAGTAATTGTATCCAATATTGGAACACCGCTTCTCATTTTTTTTAGAAATTCAGCGGTAATCGGTCGGTTAACACTAACCAAATATTCTTTTTCATGATTATTCCTTGCTCGCAGAATTTTATTCACAATATCCCCATCACTGGTTAATAGGATAAGTCCCTCACTCGGTTTATCTAATCGTCCGATAGGAAAAATACGCTTAGGATACTTGATATAATCAATAATATTATCTTTTTCAACCTTGGTATCCGTTGTACAAACAATACCAACTGGCTTATTAAAAGCAATGTAGACGGGTTTTTCTTCTGGCTTCGAGACTAGCTTTCCATCTACTTTAACGATATCACCGGGAACAATTTTAGTTCCCATTTCAGGAACAATACCATTGATAGTCACCCGGTTTTCGAGAATCAACTTATCGGCAGCCCTGCGCGAACAAAAGCCAATTTCACTCAAATATTTATTAATTCTGGTTGTATCCTCCGTACTCATCAATCTAGGCTTTCTTTTACAAAAATCGTAAATATTAAGCAATTCAGGCCATTAAAACGAATTAAAATTCCTCCATCATACATCCAATTGGAGCTCCTGGAGGAGCTATTGAATGAAGTGTTGGTTTTGCCTTTTCAGGATTCTTCATTCGGTCGAGACTAAGTAAGAAATAAGCCTTTTCATTTGCATCCTTTGTAAGCTTCAATTGATCTGAGGCATAGCTTTTTAAAGAATCTAAAACTTGAAGGATCTGCGCTTTACTAGCGAAGGATGCATCCTCATTTACCGAAGTCGAAAGTATATAAGTTAATAATAATTGCTCATTCTGCTTCTGAATTAATCCTTCCATACCTTTTAATCGGGTAGATTTCCAAGTTTTGTCAATCAAATAATTAATCATTTCATCAATACCAAGACCATTATTCGATACCTGAAATTGAACCATTCTATTTAATCTATTTACGTTAAATAAAAATGAAAGAGGCATATCTGCAGCGGTTTCGGCGGCCGCCAATGGATCAAAAAGTAATCCCGTTCTGCGATTAAACAGCTCTCTGGTGTAGCCAAATCCGGCAGGACGAGGGGGAATAAGCTTTACAATACTTTCGGGGATGGATAAAAATTGAGGTTCCATGCAAGACGTCAATGCTTTTAAAGCATCTAACTGTTCGCTTTTTGAAAGTGCCAGGGTAGTAATTTGTCCATCGCCTTTTATCGCATAAGAATAATTCATCCCTCCAACCAGCTTGGAAACCGCCTCGACTTGATAGCGATGAAATAGGTAAAGCGGAACCAGAAGATCTTCAAGCATCGCCACGGGAGTTCCTTTGGGGATATTATTTAAGCCGAAATCTGAAAGGGCAATCGAACGAATTTTCATCACCTTTTTCAATTCTTTTATAGGGTCATTTCCATTATCCCATAAATGAGCGTTTGGATGAAGACCAGCTGGGTCGCGAGCATCCCTATCAGAGATAAATGTAAGACCCTTTTTTGCCGCATCAGTCAATATCTTGTCTAAAGCTTTGGCTTCATTAGTCCCAGTTGGAAATTGAGTGTATCCATACTGAATACTCACTTTATCCCAATCCCCAATTTCATTAGTATAGGCATCTGATAAATCAATTTCATTTTTCCCGTTCAAAGTCACCATTGGAGGTGGATAATCCAT
>JBIHZP010000115.1:0-4734 GCA_044231315.1 Daejeonella sp.
GGATTTTTATGGTATAACTCTTATCCTGCGCAAGTGTTTATGGGTGATACGGGTAGCCTTGCTATTGGTGGCATCATTGCAGCATTTGCCATCATGATTAGGAAGGAGCTTCTAATTCCGGTGCTATGTGGCGTATTTCTGATCGAAAATCTATCTGTAATCCTGCAGGTGTCTTATTTTAAATACACGAAAAAGAAATTTGGTGAAGGTCGTCGTATATTTTTGATGTCTCCCCTTCATCATCACTACCAGAAAAAAGGATACCACGAAGCTAAAATTGTAACACGATTCTGGATTGTAGGTATAATCCTAGCCATTTTAACCATTGTCACTTTAAAGCTTAGATAATGGGAAAGAAGAACTATATCGTTATTCTTGGTGCTGGTGAAAGCGGTGTTGGCGCTGCTCTGCTTGCTCAAAAGCAAGGTTTTGAGGTTTTCGTATCTGATTTTGGTCCCATTGCTGATCAATACAAGAATGATTTAATTCAGGCTGAAATCTCTTTTGAGGAGAATGGTCATAATGAAGATCTCATTCTTGCCGCTACGGAGGTAGTTAAAAGTCCGGGAATTCCTAATAAGGCCCCAATTATTAAAAAATTACTTGAAAAAAATATACCTATTCTTTCTGAAATTGAATTTGCTGGTCGCTATACCAATGCTAAAATGATCTGTATTACTGGATCTAATGGCAAATCAACTACCACCTTGCTTACCTATCACATTCTTAAAAATGCAGGTCTAAATATTGGCCTAGCTGGAAATATCGGTAAGAGCTTTGCACGCCAAGTAGCATTTGAAAATTTTGATATCTACGTATTGGAAATCAGCAGCTTTATGCTCGATAATATGTATCAGTTTAAGGCGGATATCGCTGTTTTACTAAATATTACGCCCGATCATTTAGATCGTTACGATTATAAAATGGAGAACTATTCGGACTCGAAGTTCAGAATTATTCAAAACCAAGCTCCAGGCGATGTGTTTATTTATTGTGCCGATGATGAGGAGACTCAAAAAGGCCTGTTAAAACACCAAGTTAATGCTCAAGTTTTTCCTTTTTCAATCGAAAAAGTGCTTGATAATGGCGCATTCCTTCAAAACGATCAGATCAATATAAAACTTCACCACAACCAAGAATTATTTACTATGTCAATTAAAGATTTAGCTCTTCAGGGCAAGCACAACATCTACAACTCTATGGCTTCCGGAATTGTGGCAAAAGTTCTTGAATTAAGGAATGAAAGCATCCGCGAAAGCATGGCTAGCTTCACTAATATTGAACATAGATTGGAGCATGTTGCTCGTATTTCGGGTATTGACTTTATCAACGACTCCAAAGCGACAAATGTGAATTCAACTTGGTATGCTCTTGAAAGTATGCCTTCGGATGTTGTTCTTATCCTTGGTGGGGTAGATAAGGGCAATGATTATAATATGCTTAAAGATCTGGTGAAGTCGAAAGTGAAAGCCATCGTTTGCCTTGGCAAAGATAATAAACGCATTCACGATGCTTTTGAAGATGATGTAGAAGTCATTGTAAATACTTTTTCAGCTGAAGAAGCCGTGCAAATGGCCTATCATCTCGCAACAAAAGGAAATACCGTGCTTTTGTCGCCCGCTTGTGCAAGCTTCGACCTCTTTAAAAATTATGAAGATAGAGGAAACCAGTTCAAAAAAGCAGTAAAAGAACTATAAACTATTTCTCAAACTGACAACTGACAACTGACAATCAACAACTGACAACTCAAAATGGAAAGACTAATTAGCAAAACAAAAGGTGATCGCTGGATCTGGCTCATTGTAATCCTGCTTTCGGTATGGTCGCTTTTAGCTGTTTACAGTGCTACTGGTACGCTTGCCTATAAAAAAGGTGTTGGGACGGAGCAATTTCTAATTAAGCATTTAGTGATGATTGTTGGGGGTATCGCCTTGATGTATTTCTCTCACCTGCTTGATTATCGCCATTATGCGGGTATTAGCAAGGTTTTGATGGTTATTACTATTCCTCTACTCGCTTATACCCTAGTTTTTGGAGCCAATGTAAATGAGGCGAGTCGCTGGGTTACTATTCCAATTATTAATCAAACGTTCCAGACTTCAGATCTTGCCAAACTTGCCCTAATTACTTTCTTGGCAAGGAGCTTAAGTAAGAAGCAAGAAAATATAAAGGATGTTAAAAAGGCTTTTATTCCAATTATGAGTGCTGTTTGTGGCGTCTTCGTTCTAATTGCTTTAGCCAACCTTTCTACTGCTATCATGCTGTTTGGAGTAAGTATTCTTTTACTGCTTATCGGTCGAATTAGTATAAAACAAATTGCAGTAGTATGCTTTGCAGGCTTTATTCTGTTAGCAGCTATAATGTTCCTTGGTCCGCGACGCAATACTTATTACTCCAGAATTCAGACCTTTTGGAATCCCGAAAAGGCTAGCTCTGATAAATCATTTCAGGCAGATCAAGCAAAAATTGCAATCGCTACCGGCGGATTATTTGGCAAAGGTCCTGGAAATAGTACGCAAAGAAATTATTTACCTCACCCTTACTCGGATTTTGTGTATGCACTAATTATTGAGGAGTATGGTATGGTGGGTGGCGTCGGATTAGTCTTACTATATCTAATATTTCTATATCGATGTGTGTTGATTGTCACGCAGAGTCCGAAGGCCTTTGGTGCCCTCCTCGCTGCAGGCTTGAGCTTTAGTTTAAGTATTCAAGCATTCGGGAATATGGCGGTTGCGGTAGGATTGGGACCAGTAACGGGTGTTCCGCTACCTCTTGTAAGTATGGGAGGTACCTCAATATTGTTTACTAGCATCGCTTTCGGAATTATTTTAAGCGTGAGCAGGGATAATGATGAGCGCAAAAAACAAAGTCAAGAAAAGGTAGTAATTGGTGAGATTCCAGCAATGGCTTAGTATTTATAAACAAAGAATAAACAAGATTAATAGCTAAAAATGGCAAAAAGAGTGATCATAAGCGGAGGCGGTACTGGGGGACATATTTTTCCGGCTATCGCTATTGCTAATGCCCTGAAAAAAATCGATCCCCAAACGGAGATCCTTTTTGTCGGTGCAAATGGTCGCATGGAGATGGAAAAAGTCCCTGCTGCAGGCTATAAAATTATTGGTTTAGACATCAGTGGTTTTCAGCGATCTTCTCTTCTTAAAAATGTGTTCCTGCCATTCAAGGTTTTGAAAAGTGTGCTCAAAGCGAGAGCAATTATCAAAGATTTTAATCCTGATGTTGCGGTGGGCGTTGGTGGATACGCTTCAGGTCCTTTATTATATGCTGCATCTAAAATGAATATTCCTTACCTCATTCAGGAGCAAAATTCCTATGCCGGAATTACTAATAAATGGCTAGGTAAAAATGCATCCTTAATTTGTGTAGCCTTTGAGGGCATGGAAAAATTCTTTCCGAAAGACAAGATTCTACTGACCGGAAATCCAATTCGAAAAGAAGTCGTAGATATTGAAAATAAGCGTTTTGAGGCTGCTGAGCTTTTAAGTCTCTCGCCACATAAAAAAACAATTCTTGTCACAGGTGGTAGCCTCGGCTCAGCTACATTAAATAAAAGTGTGCTTGCCGCGATTGATAAAATCAAGGCTGCCGATGTACAAGTAGTATGGCAGACAGGAAAATATTATTTCCAATCGATAAATGAGCAATTGAAAGGGAAGGAGCATCCTAATCTGAAGGTTCTTGAATTTTTTCATCGGATGGATTTGGCTTATGCAGCATGCGACTTAGTGATTTCTAGAGCTGGCGCGGGTACAATTGCAGAATTGTGTGCCGTAAAAAAGCCGGTAATTCTAGTTCCCTCACCCAATGTGGCAGAAGATCATCAAACAAAAAATGCAATGGCTCTACTCAAGAAAAATGCCGCATTAATGGTTACAGATGCTATGGCAGAGCTTGAATTAATGGATATCGCGCTGCTTTTAATCGACAATAAAGATAAATGTAATGACTTAGCAAATCAGATCGGGAAAATGGAATTGCCTCATTCTGATGAAATTATTGCAAACGAAGTATTCAAATTAGCTAAATAAAAGAGACTATGGAACTGGAGAACATACAGCGGGTTTTTTTAATAGGTATAGGTGGTATTGGAATGAGCGGACTAGCACGTTATTTTAAAAAACGTGGTTGTGTAGTTTGTGGATACGATAAAACGGGTACGCCACTTACAGAAACCCTAATGAATGAGGGTATTCCTGTTGTTTTTATGGATGATGAAGATAGTATACAAGTCAGCTTCCTAGAAAATGATCCCAATACATTGATTATTTATACCCCTGCCATTCCTTCAGATTCCAATATATTGAACTTCTTCAGAGATGGTGAATTTACCATGAAGAAACGCTCCGAGGTGCTCGGAATTATAAGCAAAGGCATGTTTACCATCGCCATTGCGGGTACTCATGGTAAAACAACTACTTCAAGCATAGTCGCGCATGTGCTCAAAGATTCGGGTTATGATTGCTCTGCTTTCCTTGGGGGCATTGCCACAAATTACGATTCAAATGTCTTGTTTGGGGATAATAATACGATGGTGGTTGAAGCGGATGAATATGACCGTTCTTTCTTAACCTTGCATCCGGATATCGCTATTGTAACCTCTATGGATGCTGATCACCTCGATATTTATGGTGATAAATCTCAACTCGTTGAATCCTTTCAGCAATTTGCCTCTCAGCTTAAAGAGGGTGGAAGGTTGATTTATAAAGAGGG
>JBIHZP010000007.1:0-14830 GCA_044231315.1 Daejeonella sp.
TTTAAAATGAATAAAAACCGTAATTAATTAATCCCACCCAATAACCTACTCCAACGAATTTTATTGAAGAAGCCTGCATTACTATCCCAGCTCATCCACACAAAAAGTGCTTTACCTACAATGTGATCATCCGGAACCATACCCCAATAGCGTGAGTCTAATGAGTTATCACGATTATCACCCATCATCCAATAATAATTCATTTTAAAGGTGTAAGTATCTGTTTTCTTCCCATTTATAAGGATTTCATTCCCTTTTCGCTCGATGGTATTTCCTTCATAAACTGAGATCGCTCGTTCATAAAGTGCATAATTAGTGCTATCCAATTTTACAGTCCAATCCTTTTTAGGGATAATTAGCGGACCAAAATTATCGGCATTCCACTTAAATTGAGGATTATGAGGAAAAATCTGTGAGTCATACTCATTAGCAGGTCTGATATACAAGCTAACTTCCTTTACATTCGACCATTTTTTAATAATTTCAGCATCTTCTGAGGTCATATTAAAAATATATTGATCTGCTGAAGAGCGTTGCGCTTCAATTTTTAAATCTTCAACCGCTTGGGGGTTTATGTCTGTTCCATCAGTTTGAACAAAATAATATTTTTCGCCAAATTGTGGTTCCTCTGCAGGCTTTCCATTCAGAAAAACTCTAGCATTGATAATTTGGAGGGTATCACCACCAACAGCCATGCAACGCTTGATATAATTTTCGCGTTTGTCTACAGGGCGTGATAAAGGAGCATCTGCATCCATCGGATAATTAAAAACCACCACATCATTTCTTTTAACTTCAGATAGTCCAGGTAAACGGCGATAATCCCATTTTATACCTTCCCAATAGGCTTTAGTACCTGTAATTGGCATTGTATGATGCGCAAATGGAAATGCCACAGGAGTCATCGGTGTTCTTGCTCCATAATTAACCTTACTTACAAACAGGAAATCACCTACAAGCAAGGTTTTTTCCATAGATCCCGTAGGAATGGTATAGGCTTCAATAAATAAGCCTCTAATTAAAGTAGCGGCAACTACAGCAAAAAGTATGGCATCAAACCACTCTCTTCCGGCGGATTTCTTTTTTCTTTCTTTCTTATCCTTTGAAGGATTGGTATCAGAACCTTTTAAATTCATGTATTTGTATATAAATGTTAACTGCTAAAATCAAACATATCTGTAATATTATAAAAACCTTTTTTGTCTTGCAACCATTCGGCTGCTAAAAGAGCCCCAAGCGCAAAACCAGCGCGATTATGAGCTTTATGTTTAAACTCGATATCATCCACTTCCGAGCTATAAATAACTGTATGCGTACCCGGAACATCCTCAATCCGATGTGATTCAATTAATAATTGATCCGACTTTGCAATCAGTTCTTCACCAGAGCCAATCAATTCATTAACCCATTCATTTTTGCGTTCTAGCTCAGATAAAATACCTTCAGCAATCGTCATGGCAGTCCCACTTGGTGAATCAAGCTTCTCTGTATGATGAATTTCCTCAACCTGAACCTCGTATTGAGGATATTTATTCATGATTTTTGCCAACACCTTATTAACAAAAAAGAAAACATTGACGCCAATACTGAAGTTGGATGCATAAAGTAGCGTATTGTTACCTCCCAAACACCTGTTTTTTACATCTTGTAAATGGCCATACCAGCCGGTAGTTCCAACAACTACAGGTAGATGTGCATCAAAGCATAGCTCTATATTGCTCAAGGCAGAATCAGGAGTACTAAAATCTATTGCTACATCTGCCTTTTGGAGATTCTCAATGGTAAGATCTTCAGTATTTTCTACATTCACTTTTAATACAACCTCATGCCCCCTTTCGTTGGCAAATTTCTCAATAATTCGGCCCATTTTACCGTATCCTAGGATCGCTATTTTCATTTGTATAAGCTATTTATTAAAAATATTAAAAATTATGCTTGATGATCATAAAGCAATTTTAAGCTTGAGTCCTAGCACCTGACCAGTACTTGAAGCATGAATGGGGACTTGGTTTAAACTCGGACTTACCTTCACAGATAATTCATCTGAGATGTCAAATCTAAAAAACTTTGCGTCTACGTAGGCATCAATGATATTTATTGCATAGAATCCTAAACCCGCAAGCACTGAAAGATCGCGATTGCGCCTGTAAGAATCCTTTATACTTATAATTCCTTCTGTGGTATAGGGTGCGTAAAGTGGGTTTTGAGTTTTTCCAGGATTTTCTTGCCTAAACTGTGCTTCCTTCAAAAAAACTTGATAATAGCGCTGATTAAACTCAAAAACAAGGCCTATTCCAATAAAGCCACCATAAACCAAGGGCACCTTCCACCAGCGTTTATTATAAATTTGACCAAGTCCAGGAAGCATGGCAGAATTCAAAGCCGCGCGTCGGGGCATTGCTTCAATAGCAATACGAGCAGAGTCTTTGATTGCAGGAGTTTTTTTTATTGCTTTTTTAGTGGTGTCTTGACGAGTAGAATTAGCTTCTACAACTTGCGAAAAAGCTTGCCCTTGCGTCAAAAAACACATCAATAACACTAAAAAAAGGAGTTTAGTATACATTACCAATCTAACATTTCCAAGATACGAGTCAAATCATCATCAGACATGAAGTTAATCTCTATGGAACCTTTACCCTTTTCACCTAATTTTAATTTTACGTTAGTACTAAATTTAGAGGCCAGATCGTCCTGAATCTTCATATACTGAAATGAAATTGCTCCGCCTTTTGGTTTTTTCTTGTCCTTACCAATTGTTTGTATTTGTCGAACAAGCTCTTCAACTTTCCGAACTGAAAGTCCGTTTTTAATAATCTCTTGATAGATATATAACTGTTTATCAGAATCTTCAACAGATATTAAGGCACGTGCATGGCCCATAGAAAGCTTTTTATCACGAATAGAAGCCTGAATAACTGGCGGCAATTTTAAGAGGCGAAGGTAATTAGTTACGGTTGAACGATTTTTGCTTACCCTATCGCCAAGTTCTTCTTGCTTTAAATGACATTCATCGAGCATGCGCTGAAAGCTCAAGGCCACCTCTATGGCGTTTAAGTTTTCACGCTGAATATTTTCAATAAGTGCCATTTCCAGCATCTGCTGATCGTTGGCTGTACGAATATATGCAGGAATATCTTTGAGTCCGGCTAATTTCGAAGCACGTAAACGACGTTCACCCGAAATTAACTGATAAGAATTCTGACCGGCCTGTCTTACTGTGATTGGCTGTATGAGTCCCTGAAGTTTGATTGAATCAGATAGTTCTTTCAGCGCCTCCGCATCAAATTCCGTTCTTGGTTGAAATGGATTTACTTCAACTTGTTCAATCTGTACAAAGCTAATAGATCCTAAAGAGGAATTGTCGTTACTAATCTGCTGACGGTCATTTCCTAGTAAATCAGAATCGTCCAGCAATGCCTTTAATCCCTTCCCTAAGCCGGTTTTCTTCTGGTAGTTCATCTTATGCTAAAGCTTTTTTTGTAGTTTCTTCCTTGGAGGCCAATCCATTTTTGCGGATTATCTCTCTTGCCAAATTAAGGTAGTTTATGGCGCCTTTGCAGTTTGCATCGTGCATAATTACGGAGATTCCATAACTTGGAGCCTCACTCAAGCGTGTATTTCTTTGAATGATTGTATCGAATACCAAATCTTGAAAATGAGTCTTAACTTCCTCCACAACTTGATTGGATAAACGTAGACGAACATCATACATGGTCAGTAAAATGCCCTCTATCTGTAAATTCGGATTCAAGCGATTCTGAACTATTTTAATGGTATTTAACAATTTACCTAAGCCTTCTAATGCAAAATACTCACATTGAACAGGAATGATTACTGAATCGGCTGCAGTAAGTGAATTGATTGTGATTAGGCCCAATGAAGGGGAGCAATCTATGATAATGAAATCATAATTATCCTTGATTTTCGCAAGAACTGCCTTCATTTTAAATTCACGATCTGACATATTGATCATTTCAATTTCGGCACCTACAAGATCAATATGGGCAGGTAAAAGATCTAAGAAAGGGGTATCAGTTTTTTGAATAGCTTCTGAAGGATCAATCTCATTAATAATACATTCGTAAATACTAGCCTTAATCGTACGCGGATCGAATCCAATTCCAGACGTTGAATTTGCCTGAGGATCCGCATCAACTAGTAAAGTACGATATTCAAGTACCGCTAAACTTGCTGCAAGATTGATTGAAGAAGTAGTTTTACCCACTCCCCCCTTTTGATTAGCTAATGCAATGATTTTGCCCATATTAAAAAAAATAATTACAAATATGTGATATTAAAAAACCCTGAAAACTAAATCATAGCAGATCAAAATACTACTTTTGTCGAACCTTCATGAATTTAAAAAGCGAAGATACAAAATAAAACAATTTACACCGCTGAGCGATTTTTCGTTTTGCACATCTTATCCACAAAATGACAACAATTATATCCTGTACAAACCGTCAAGGCAGTAATTCACTAAAGCTTGCCGAATATTATAAGAAACAAATTTTAGCAAAAGGTGCGGAAGCAGAAGTCCTGTCGCTCATGGATTTACCTGATCATTTAATCAGCACAGATTTATACGGTAAACGTAGCGAAGCGTTCCAAAGTATTCAAAATAAAATTTCTGCTACCTCAAAATTCATTTTTGTTGTACCTGAATACAATGGCAGCTTTCCAGGTATCCTTAAGCTTTTTATTGACGCTTGTACTTTCCCAGAAAGTTTTTATGGTAAGAAGGTAGCACTTGTGGGACTTGCAAGTGGCAAATACGGCAATGTTCGTGGAATTGAGCACTTAACCGGAATTTGTCATTATATCAATCTACATGTTTTACCATTGCGTATTCATATTCCTTCTATCGGGAAAGAATTCAATGAAAATGGAGATTTATTTCAAGACGAAACTGTGAAATTTGTAGACCAGCAGGTTAATCAATTTATTGAATTTTAATAAAGATTAAAAGATCTGGTGAGTCAATTCGCCAGATCTTTACACCCTGAAGTTGAGCCATCCATTGCCCTCATAGCCGAAGACAAATTGTTTGGGATTGATAATTTCAGCCATTATTTCAATGCTATCCGTTATTCTTGGTCCCGAACGATTAAAATATTGGTTACCATCGACCACAAATATTTTCTGATTTTGAACAGCCTTCAGATCGGTCCAACCTGGCAAATCAAGCAATAAATTAATTTCTTGCAGTGTTCTTTGAATGGAGAATCCGCAGGGCATAAGGACCAATATATCGGGATTAGCCTTTACAATATCTTCAAAATTAATATACGATGAATGCTTCCCAGCAAGCGTTAGTACAGGAGTACCACCTGCAATTTCTACAATTTCAGGAGTCCAATTTCCAGCAATCATTAATGGTGAAAGCCATTCTACACAAGCTACACTTGGCCTTTCACTGATAAATTTTAACTTATGGCGAATGATATTGATCCTTTCTTCAGATAATTCAAGCAGTTCTAAACCTGCTTCAGGCACACCCAGTTGATCAGCCAGCAGTTGAATTTCTCGATAAATATCGTCCAAACCATGAGGCTCCAAGGAAATTATCTGGCATTCTTTTTCTAAAAGATCTTTTAAGGCAAGCTCAACATCGTTTAAACTAACCGCGCAGACCTCACATTGTGCTTGAGTTATGATTATATCAGGCGACAATTGCTTAATTAACGCGCTATCAACCTCATAGATGGAAAGCGAATCAGATAAAATTTCTTTGACTTGTTTGTCAATTTCTGCGCTATTGGAGCCAGAGATAAATTTAGCAGAAGAGCAAACCGGCAAATTGACAATGCTTGACGGGTAATCACACTCATGAGATCTTCCAACTAGCTGATGTCCTAAACCCAAGGCACAGATCATTTCGGTAGCTGCAGGCAAAAGGGAAATTATTCTTTGATTAGGCATGTTTGACATTTCTACAAATGTAAAAATTAAAAAAGGCCAGATGCAATGCATCCAGCCTTTTTTCTAGAAAAATTTTACGCTTATTGGTTGCCCATATTTTGCTCCCCTTGCTTCAAGTCGTCGTTACTTACGCCTCTCTTCTTCTTTGGCGCTTGCATAGTCATTTTACCAAAACGGTAACTGAAACTTGTTCCAAATGAACGGAAAGGAATAGAGAAATTACTTGACTGATTGAAATCTGTACCTGCAATGCTTGAACGGAAATTCTTTCGTTCGTTGAAAGGATCAATAATGGTTAAGCCGATGCTGCCCTTTTTCTTCATGATTTCCTTCTTCATCCCTAAATTCCACATATTGAACGATGGATTTTTTCCTTGAGCTGTTCGGCGTGGTGAATTAGTAATTAAAAATGTTTCAAAGGTCAATCCCTTAGGAAACACATAGGAAGCCATAAAGAAACCGTTATAAATCATCTGAGTAGATGAATTGGCGGTAGATACAGCCACACTACTATTTGTGTTGATATCATACGTAAAGGCATTGAAATTACCTCTCAAGGTTAGCGGCTTTATCGGATTAATCTGTCCGAAGAAGTTAAACCCTAGCGAATTATTATTCCCTACGTTACGGAAAGTGGTTTTAGAGCCTGTGGCACCTAAGCCTGATGAAGGATCAGTAAGTGTTATTGGAATTACAAAACTTTCAATAATATCATTGGTGCGACGGTAATAAACCGATGCATTTAAAACAGAACTCTTTACGAACATTGAATAATTAAATTCAACATTATGCGATAATTCGGGCTTCAATGAAGGGTTTCCTTGTGATTGATTATATATATCGGCACTATTCAAAAATGGATTTAAGTAAAATAAACTCGGTCTTTGTAAACGCTGATTATAACTGAATTTAACCGTAGAGAAGTTTTTGAAGGTTCGTGAAATCACGAAACTCGGAACAAGGTTAAAGTAACTACTGCTAAATGGTGAAGCGGCAGCACCCACAGATCTTGCATCACCCTTAATTTCTGTACCTTCATATCGTGCACCTGCTCTAATGCCATATTTTTTGGCTAATGTAAAACCAAAAGTTGCATAGGCAGAGTAAACATCTTGGTTATAATCGTAGACATAAGTACGAGCAGAAATTGGTGTGAACAAACTCGTAGCTGAATTAAAGTTACGTGTTTGGTTATCACTCACAATATCTCTAAGAATACCTTTCACACCAGTTTCAAAAGTTACCTTCTTGAAAGGATGCGCATAATCTACTTGAATGGTATTTTCAGTGTTATCGGCATCATTATTACCATATTCATCGATCGCTGTATTTGAGAAATCAGTAGAATAATCATTATTTTGCAAGCTGTTTGTAAACTGATAAGCTACCGAAATTTGCTGATCCTTCTTCTTGAATTTATGTAAATAATCACTACTCCAGTCAATACCATTCATATTGGTTGAATTATCTGTTAATCGAGTAAAATTAACTGCGGAGCCATTGAATAGATTTTGGTTCAAATTAAATCCATCTGCACCATTACTAAATCCGGTAAGACGCACATTAGAGCTTATTGAATTAAAACTATTAAAATCATAATCAACGCCAAGAGAACCATTTACCGAAAGACGATCGGTCTTGCTCTCCCCATTTTGGGTAATAATCTGACTCGCATCTGTGGATGATCGGTTGAATGATAACCTACTTGTCTGCGGCCATGAATAAAACCCACCACCATTTGCAGTAAGTGCTAAGCGACCGGTTTTTGCATTTAAGTTTAAGTTTCCACTATTCTGGCGAGTTCCCACTCCCCCATTTACTGAACCACTAATACCAGCCAAATTATTCTTCTTGGTGATGATATTAATAATCCCAGAGGTTCCTTCAGCATCATATTTAGCTGATGGTGAGGTAATTACCTCAACATTTTTAATTTGATCTGCAGGAATAGCTTTTAATGCATCGGCCATATTATTTGCCATCGAGCCTGAAGGCTTTCCATTGATTAATACGCGAACATTCTGACTTCCGCGAAGAGAAACATTGCCTTCAAAATCAACAGATAGCAATGGCACTTTACGAAGTACATCTGTTGCATTTCCACCCGCAATGGCAATATCCTGCTCGGCATTATAAACTAATTTATCAATCTTATTTTCAATAATTGGAGCGGTTCCTGAGATAACCACCTCATTTAACATTTTTTGATTGGGAGCTAGAAGAATACGCCCAAGATTTAAATCTGGCTTAGCAGGCGTGGTCATAACCGAATCAATAATTTTAGTCTGATAACCTAGAAAAGCAATCGTAACACGATAAATTCCAGCAGAAATATTATCTATTTTAAAAGCTCCCTTATCATCAGTGAGTGAGCCATTTGTTGTTTTTGTTGATCCCGACCTGCCTAAAGCAACAGTAGCATAGTCAATTGGTTTTGAGGTTAATGAATCTATAATAGTTCCTGATATCTTGCCGGTTACTGCTGGAGCAGCACCTCCGCCCATACCTTGTGCCGAAGCAAAATTTATTCCTGATACTAAAGTTATTACTAATAAAAAATATTTCATGTAATTGGTTTTTTGGAAATTAGTCGCGAAAATACGCTCTTTGTTACAACAATTGAGATTTCAATTGTTAAATGAAAGTCAAATCAATTTCGGCAGAACGCGAAATCTTTTTGTGCAAATAAATTGCATTTGAATGAATCGAGGATGAAATTAGGTTCATTCTCGATTCAAAGGTATAATTTAAATAACCAGATTAATTATTTTCCCTTTTACGAAAATAATCTTCTTTGGTGTTTTATCTTCTAAATATTTTTTTAGATCTGTATTGGAAAGGACAATTTCTTCCACTTCCTCCTGACTTAAGCTCAGGGAAATATTCAAGTTCATTCTAGTTTTTCCGTTTACAGAAATTGGATAAGAGAACTCATTCTCAACTAAATATTCAGGATTAAATACCGGATAATTAGCCACAGAAAGTGTGCCTGGAACATTTCCAAGTAAGGTCCAAAGTTCTTCAGTGATATGAGGAGCATAAGGAGCAAGCACGATGACTAAATCCTGAACAATCTTTCTCTTATTACATTTAAGATCTGTTAATTCGTTGACACAAATCATAAAACTTGAGACCGAAGTATTGAAGGAGAAGCGTTCAATATCTTCCTCCACCTTGCGAATGATTTTATGCAGTGCTTTATATTCAGCCTTAGAGGGCTCCTCTTCAGACACATTGAAATTAAAATCATCGTCGTGAGCCAGCTTCCAAAACTTACGCAGAAATTTAAATACACCTTCAATCCCATTGGTATTCCAAGGTTTACTTTGCTCTAAAGGACCAAGGAACATTTCGTACATCCTTAGGGTGTCGGCACCATGACGTTCAACGATGTCATCGGGACTAACCACGTTGAATTTGGATTTTGACATTTTTTCAACTTCTACACCGCAGATGTATTTACCATTTTCGAGAATAAATTCCGCATTGGCAAATTCAGGTCTGAACGTCTTAAATTTTTCCAAATCAAGAATTTCATTTTGCACGATATTTACATCTACATGAAGCGCTGAAGTGGCATAGTCAGATTTAAGTCCTTGAGAAACAAATGTATTAGTCCCACGCCCATCACCATCAATAATACGATACACAAAATTAGACCTGCCTTGGATCATTCCCTGGTTAATCAATTTTTTAAATGGCTCTTCTTCAACTACATAGCCCCAATCTTTTAAGAATTTATTCCAAAAGCGACTGTAAAGCAAGTGCCCTGTTGCATGCTCAGAACCACCAATATATAGATCCACGTCCTTCCAGTAGGAAATGGCTTCTGACGGAGCAAAAACATCCTTTTTTCGATCTTCTTCGGAAGCCATGTAGCGATACCAATACCAGCTTGAGCCTGCCCATCCCGGCATGGTACTCAGCTCATATTCAAGCTCTCCCTTGTATTTCCAGTTTTCTGCTCTCCCCAAAGGTGGCTCTCCACTCTCTGTAGGTAAGTATTTATCCACTTCAGGTAAAAGTAGAGGCAAATCCGTTTGTGCAATTAAATGTGGTAAGCCTTCTTTAAAATACACGGGTACAGGTTCGCCCCAGTAGCGCTGGCGACCGAAAATAGCATCGCGCAAGCGGAAATTAACTTTTGCTTTTCCGGCACCCAATTCCTCCAGCTTAGCAATCATTTTTGCTGTTGCTTCCTTGTATTTAAAACCATTAATAATACCCGAATTGATATAAAGTCCCTCTTTTGTAGGATCTGCCTGCAAATTCAAATCAAGCTGAGCATCAGAAATTGCGACAATTGGCAAACCGAATTTAGTAGCAAACAGCCAGTCGCGTTGATCACCCGACGGAACAGCCATCACCGCACCCGTACCATACCCTGCAAGCACATAATCAGCAATCCACACTGGAATTGGAGCTCCAGTTATTGGATGTTTGGCATAACTTCCTGTGAAAGCACCCGAGACTGTTTTTGTATCCGCCATGCGGTCGAGCTCCGTTTTTTTCTTCGTTTGCTCCATGTAATTTTGAATTTCTTGTTTTTGATTTAGGGTAGTTAATCCCTCCACAAGTTCATGTTCAGGAGCTAAAACCAGGAAGCTTGCACCATACAAAGTATCTACACGTGTGGTAAATACTTCAATAAAGGCCTCTGGATTTAGTTCGAAACGCACTAAAGCACCCACACTCTTCCCAATCCAGTTGCGCTGCATCTCTTTTAATGGATCTGGCCAATCTATCGTATCCAAACCTTGAAGCAAGCGATCAGCATAAGCCGTGATGCGCATACTCCACTGCATCATTTTCTTTTGTTCTACTGCATGACCACCACGCTCAGAATAACCATCCTTAACCTCGTCATTCGCTAGAACGGTCCCCAAGGCTGGACACCAATTTACCGTACTTTCACGCAAATAGGTAAGACGATATTTTAGAAGTTCAGTTTGCTTTTCGGCATCAGATTTTGAGTTCCATTCCTCAGCGCTAAAGGTATACGCATCATCATCACATACCGCCTTTATACCGAAAGAGCCAGTTTTTTCAAATTTCTTTGTCAGCTCCTCTATATTTTCTGCCTTGTCACTTTCAATATTATACCAAGAATTGAACAAAAGCATGAAAATCCATTGAGTCCATTTATAATACGCCGGATCACTGGTTCTCACTTCTCTGCTCCAATCAAATGAAAAACCCAGATTATCAAGCTGCTCACGATAGCGATTAATATTGGCTTCGGTCGTAATTGCAGGGTGCTGCCCCGTTTGAATGGCATATTGTTCTGCAGGTAAGCCGAAAGAATCGTATCCCATGGGATGCAAAACATTAAAGCCCTTCAAACGTTTATACCGTGAAAAAATATCAGAAGCAATATATCCTAGTGGGTGCCCAACATGTAATCCTGCACCTGAAGGGTAAGGAAACATATCCAGAACGTAGTATTTAGGCTTTTCCGAAGTATTTTCAACCTTAAAGGTTTTATTTTCGGCCCAAAACTTTTGCCACTTCTTTTCTATATCTCTAAATTGGTAATCCATTATTAAATTATATTCGCGAAAATACTAAAATCTGCGGTTTTTTGGAACCAAAAGCTGCAACAAATTCCATTTCAGACTAGCTTAAGGGGCAATTATAAAATTTTAACAAAGTTTAACTGCTAAATAAGGTCAGATAAACGCATATTATTTACCTTTACACCTGAAATCATTATTTTAGTACCATAATATTTACTCATGGAAGAATTTGAAAGCAGTAACTCAAGTAGAAAAACTAAAACTCTATACGTTTCTACAGTAATCAGCATTTCGCTGGTTTTATTAATGACGGGGCTCTTGGGACTGATTTTAGTGCATGCAAAAAACCTTTCAAAATATGTTAAAGAGAATATAGTGCTGAACATTATTGTGAATGAGGGAGCAAAAGAAGTTGATATTACCGCCCTTCAAAAGCAGTTGGATGCTAATCCCTATGTTCTCAAAACACAATACGTAAGTAAAGAATTAGCTGCCCGAAACTTAACCAAAGATTTAGGTGAAGACTTTGTCGACTTTTTGGGATACAATCCCCTACTTTCATCCATCGATGTGTACTTAAAAGCCGATTTTGCAAATAATGAGAGTATCCAAAAATTTACTGCAACAGTTAATAAAAACGCCTTAGTAAAGGAAGTTGTTTATCAAAAATCATTGATTGACATGGTTAATCAAAATATACAGGGAATTGGCTTAGTCATTTTAGCCTTTGCATCCATTTTATTAATTATTGCGGTGGCCTTGATTAATAATACCATCAGATTAGCCATTTATTCACAGCGCTTCCTAATAAAAAGTATGCAGCTTGTGGGAGCAACCAAAAGCTTTATTCGCAAGCCATTTTTAAGCTATGGCATTCTTCATGGATTATTAGGTGGCTTGATTGCAATAATCTTATTGCTCCTAACACTTTATGTTGCTCAGCAGCAGGTTCCAGAAATGATTATCCTTCGCGATTGGTTCGAATTTAGCATGGTATTTATAGGCGTAATAATCCTAGGGGTGTTAATTTCAGGATTAAGCACCTATTTTGCTGTAAGCAAGTTTCTTCATTCAAAAATATACGATCTTTATAAATAATGACACAAAAACCAACACCTACGAAAGAAAGCCAACACGAAGCATTTGTCTTCGGAAAGGTAAATTACCGCCTATTAATTTTAAGCATTTTATTGGTTGTTAGCGGGTTTATTCTAATGATTGGCGAAACAGATATTTACGAATTTAGAAAGATTATTCTTGCGCCCATTGTAGTTCTTTCAGGCTTCGGACTTGGTTTTGTGGCAATTCTTAAGAAACCTGCAGAGGAAAAATAATGAATCTATTTCAGGCAATCATTCTGGCTGTTATTGAGGGCCTGACTGAGTTTTTACCGGTATCTTCTACCGGTCATATGATTATTGGATCATCCTTAATGGGGATTCAATCGAATGAATTTGTGAAGCTTTTTACGGTTGCAATTCAATTAGGTGCAATTCTTTCTGTCATTGTACTCTATTTCAAACATTTTTTTCAATCGGTAGGTTTTTATCTCAAACTTTTGGTCGCTTTTCTTCCAGCCGTATTTTTCGGGCTCCTCTTAAGCGACAAAATCGATCAACTGATGGAAAGTCCCCTGACTGTAGCCATTGCACTCCTAATTGGTGGAATTATCCTCCTATTTGTTGATAAATGGTTTAAAGATGGGAACATTGATAATACCAATGACATCACGTATAGCACGGCTCTAAAAATCGGTCTTTTTCAATGTCTTTCTATGATTCCAGGAACCTCCAGATCTGCCGCAACCATTGTGGGGGGAATGTCGCAACGACTAACAAGAAAAGCAGCAGCCGAATTTTCATTTTTCTTGGCTGTACCTACCATGTTTGGGGCCACAAGCAAGAAATTGTATGATTTCTATAAAGATGGATACCAAATCAGTGCTGATCAAGTCAACCTACTAATAATAGGTAATGTGGTCGCTTTTATTGTAGCCATGCTTGCCATTAAATACTTTATTACCTTCCTGCAAACTAGGGGCTTCCAACTTTTTGGGTGGTACCGCATCATTGCGGGGGGAATCATCCTTGTTCTGCTTCTTTCAGGATATGATCTTCATGTGATCTGATGAACGTAAATAAGGAAAAAGAATTCCCTGAATTCAGTTTTGCCGAGGGTGAAATGCTGCTTATAAATAAGCCCTATACATGGACAAGCTTTGATGTAGTAGGTAAAATTAGAAATTCATTCAAGCCATTAAAGTTAAAAGTTGGGCATGCTGGCACCTTAGATCCTTTAGCTAGCGGACTTCTCATTATTTGCACTGGAAAATTTACCAAAAAGATTGATGAATACCAGGCACAGGAAAAAGAATATACTGGAACAATGGTGCTTGGCGCTGGAACACCGTCATATGACATGGAGACTGAGGTGGATGAACTATTCGATATCAGCCATATCAATGAAGAAATGATTAGGGCCAATACAGAGCAATTTATTGGCGACCTTGATCAATACCCACCAGCACATTCGGCCATAAAAGTGGATGGTGAGCGACTTTATTTAAAAGCTCGTAGAGGAGAAACTGTGGAGTTAAAGACCCGGAGTGTAAGCATAAGCGAATTTGAAATAACAAGAATAGAGCTTCCGGAAATTGATTTTAGGGTGGTTTGCAGCAAAGGGACTTATATTCGTTCATTAGTGCATGATTTTGGTAGAGCGATGAATAATGTGGCATATTTGAGTGCCTTACGCCGGACAAAAAGCGGTGATTATCAAGTAGATAATGCATTTGAAGTAATGGAGCTTGTAAATCATATACGCCACTTGAAAGAACAGGGAGCATTAAAATAATTTTTAATTTTACCCGCTGTTAGCAACATGAAAATCTACACCCATATCGACCAATTTAAGCAGATTAAAAACGCGGTGCTAACCATCGGCACTTTCGATGGGGTTCATATTGGGCATCAAAAAATAATTAGTCGGCTAAAGGAAGTCGCACTTCAAAAAGGTGGCGAAACCGTCATTTTAACTTTTTTTCCGCATCCACGGATGATTCTTCATCCTGATGACTTAAACATCAAGCTAATTAGTACGATGGACGAAAAGGCAGAACGTCTTGAAAACCTAGGTATTGATCACTTAATCATCACGCCTTTTACCCGCGATTTCTCAAATTTAAATCCGCAGGAATATATTAGAGACGTTCTCGTTGAAAAAATTGGCACCACCCATATTATCATTGGCTATGATCATCGTTTTGGTAAAGATCGCAGTGGGGGACTGAAAGAACTTCAAAACTATGCCACAGAATTTAGATATGAAGTGGAAGAAATTCCTGAACAAGATATTGATGATGTGGCCATTAGCTCTACCAAAATAAGAAATGC
>JBIHZP010000200.1:0-3407 GCA_044231315.1 Daejeonella sp.
AGCGCCATCTTATCACGATTCTGATTAGATAAAGCATAAATACAGGTATTATCCGAACTGAATGCTAAAGGCAAAATAGTCGTCTTAAAATTATTTGTTAGAACAGAATTAAAATCTTGGCTCTCTTGCTCACGATACAATAACGTCTCATTAACCCCGTCACTGGCAATTGCCATTCGTAATTTACCTGTTGGATCAGAGTACCACTTAGTAATATTCCCGGGATTTTTTAAAAGCAAAGCTAGTTTCCCAGTTTGAATGTTTAACCGATAAGCATCGAATACAGTGGAATCTCTCTTATTAAGTGCAACCAATACATGATCATCATAAACTCTTGTATTAGTAATTAACCTAATTCTAGAATCATTAGATGATAATAAATCACGGTTATTTGACCCGTCAATTTTTATAGCGACTAAGGATGCATCCTTGTTCTCTGGGCCTGTTTTTAGATAAAGAATTTCATTATTACTCGCCCAAAAATAGTTTGCAATGCTTCGATTAGTATCGCATGTCAATTGGATGGTGTTTTTACCATCCCAAGTTTCCACATAAATATGTATCCGGTTGTTATCGGGCTTCAAATAAGAAATAAACTTCCCATCGGGAGAAATTAAAAAAGATGTTTTCAATGGTGCCGCAAAAAACTTTTCCAAAGGGATGCGATCCACCGAACCTTCATAAGAACAGGAGGCTAATGTCAGTATTACGAAAAAGAATAAGTATTTCTTTAATGACTGCATTATTCAATAATAAGTACACAAATTTCGTTCAAAAAAATTCAATAGCCTATTGAAAATCAAAAATATAGATAAATGTTACATCCAAGAATTGACTCAAGATAGATTCAAAAAGAAGGAAACCTAACTAATACAAATAAATTCTTAACTCTACCATTTAAATAACTACAAAATGAGCCCAAAGGGAAGGTTATTTAAACAGTTATTTTTGAAATTTAAACAAAATTAATGGCATTAAACTTAACTTTATGCATTCAGAAAAATGAATGTCAAAAAATAATGAAAAAAGTCATTCTCATACTTTTTCTTCTCAATACATTCACGGAGTTAAAGGCGCAAATTAGTACTGAAGACGCCCTAGCATTGCAATATTTTCAATCAGGCGATTTTGAAAAAGCTGTCCCAATATTTGAAAGACTGTTCCAGAGATCCAAAGATTTAAGTTATTATGACCCCTATTTCAATGCGCTGCTTAAAACTCAACAGTTTAATCAAGCCGAGAAACTTGTAAAGAGCCTTTTAAAAAACAATCCTGCGAATTATATATTTTCAGTTGATATTGGACGTATTTATTTAGAAAAGAATGAGCAAGAAAAAGCTGCAGATTGGTTCAATAATTTAATCCGAACGATGCCCCCCGAGGAATTTGCTATAAAAGATCTAGCCATTACATTTTATAGGGCCGAAGCTTATGATTATTCAATAAAAGCACTGCTAACAGGTAGAAAACTAATCAACCAAAAGAATGCCTTCATCTATGATTTATTGAGTTTATATCGATTTAAAAAGGATAAGCGCATGCTCATTCAAGAATATATTAACTTATTAAACATAAATCCGGAAGCTCTTCCCCAAGCACAAAGAACACTAGGAGGAATTTTTGAGGGTAAAGAAGATTATGCCCTCTTGAAATCAGAAATTATCCGTTTTCTTCAAAAGGATTCTCAAAGTACCGCAATTACCGAACTTTTAACTTGGCAATACATACAGCAAAAAGAGTTCGACATGGCTTTGAAGCAAACTTTTGCTTTGGACCGTCGTTTAAAAGAAAGTGGTTCTAGAGTATTTGAACTTTCAAAAATTTTGGCTTCAAATAATGCCTATGAGCAGGCTATTGAATCCTTAAATTACTTAATTTCAAAAGGGAGCTCCAATCCATTCTATATCCCTGCAAAAATCGAGCTTCTTAGCTTAAAAAGCAGGCAGCTAAACTCAAGAAAAGCAAGCAAGGAGGAGTTAATTAATCTTGAAAATGATTATAATGCGTTCTTGAATGAATTTGGTCGTAAACAAGAAACTGTATTGGCCATACGACAACTTGCCAATTTACAGGCCTATTATCTTGATCAACCAAAACTTGCTGCCCAGCAAATGGAGGCCATTTTAAACCTCCCAAATTTTCAAAAACAACTAGTTGGAGAAATCAAGTTAGAACTTGGCGATATATACCTCTTGAGCGGAGAGGTGTGGGAAGCGGCTCTTCTATTCGGACAAGTTGAAAAAGACTTTGCAAACGAACCTATGGGACAGGAGGCAAAATTCAAAAATGGAAGACTAGCCTATTTTCAAGGCGATTTTTTATGGTCGAAAGCACAACTTGACATCTTAAAAAGCTCCACTTCTCAACTAATTGCAAACGATGCATTAAACCTTAGTTTACTAATTTCGAGCAACCTTAATACTAAAAACGATAGTTTAGCACTGCAAAAATATGCAAAAGCAGACTTTCTTTTTTTTAAAAACCAGACAGAAGAAGCATTGCGCCTTTTGGATAGCATCAACATTCTTTACCCAGACAACTCCTTAAGAGATGATATTGCGATGTTAAAATCGAAAATATTTATACAAAATAATTCGTTAGATGAAGCCATTAAACAGCTTCAAGAAATCATAAATGTGCATTCTTTAGGGCTCTGGACTGATGATGCCTTATTTCAATTAGCTGAAATCTATGAAGTAAAAACAATGCAAAAAGAAAAGGCCATGGAGCTCTATCAGAAAATATTTAATGATTTTCCGGGCAGTTTACTTGTACTTGAAGCAAGGCAACGCTACCGTAAACTACGAGGAGATGATTTGAATAAAGTTCTAAGGCTTAATTTTTAAATCCCTATTCCTATATTCGCAACATGATTTTATATAATGTAACCATTATTCTGGAAAATGAAGTCCAGATTGAGTGGTTAAATTGGATGCAAAACAAGCAAATTCCTGCACTTATGGGAACTGGCTGCTTTGTGTCAAGCCGATTGTTAAAAGTACTTGACTCACCCAATGAAGGTGTAACCTATTGTGTACAGTTTGTTTCTGATTCAATTCAAAAACTGAATGAGTTTAAAGAAAAATACGAAGGCCTTTTAGAAGCAAACACCCCAATAGCATTTAATAATAAGCTTGTAATCTTTCCAACAGTAATGGAATTTATTGATAATCAATGAACTTTATAGAAACAGAAATTAAGGATCTTTTTATAATTGAACCCAAAATTTGGAAAGACGATCGCGGTTATTTTTTTGAAAGCTATAATAAACAATCATTCGATGATGCAGGTATACATGTAAATTTCGTTCAAGACAATCAGTCGCTTTCACAAAAAGGAACATTAAGAGGTTTACATGCACAAGCTAATCCATACGCGCAGGGCAAGCTTGTAAGGGTGATACAAGG
>JBIHZP010000116.1:0-4646 GCA_044231315.1 Daejeonella sp.
GGCTGCATCGGGATTGGGCAAGGCTCATGGGACTTGTATTTATTTTTCCATTTATTTATTTTCTGATCAAAAAGAAAATTGAAAAAAATATGGTCACCCCGATGATTGTATTATTCCTTTTGGGAGGCTTGCAGGGTGCTATTGGGTGGATTATGGTTCAAAGTGGATTAAATGATCAAGATTTATATGTAAGTCACATCCGTCTGGCAGTACACTTTATGTCTGCACTAATTCTGTTATGCTATGTGTTTTGGTTCGCATTGAAATTAATTATACCTCAAAATCAAATTCTACATGTTCCAACATTGAGAAAGATTAACTTGTGGTTATTAGCTCTATTGTTTTTTCAATTAATTTATGGTGCATTCATGGCGGGCTTGCATGCTGCCCTAGCTGCAAGAACATGGCCCGATATTAATGGAAGGCTTTGGCCAGTAGGAATGCTGACAGAAGGTGGATTTCTTGCCGACATCAGCCATAATTTAATTACTGTGCAATTCATACATCGTGGAATAGCTTACCTCATTTGCATTCCAATTTTGATGTGGTTATGGAAAGCTAAAAATTTAGCTCAAAATACATTGCTGTTTAAATTTAGATATGCTTCTGTTTTGTTAGTATTTTTTCAAATATTTTTAGGCGTGTTAACCGTATTAAATACGACAGGCCAAATTCCATTAATATATGGTATTCTACACCAGTTTGTTGGGATGTTATTTTTGCTTTCGCTTGTATTTACACTTTTTTTAAGCAGGGGAGAGCCAGCAAAATAGCTTCAAACAAAATTACTAATGTTTTGATTTTGTAATAATTTTGAAAAGGTTTGTCGCTATTAATATTTTACTCATATTTGTTAAAACAATGAAAACAAAACAAATTTATACAATCTGCTGGTGGCAAATGTTTAAACATTTGGCAATCAGTTAGTTGTATATTTTTCTTTATATAGAAATTTTACTAAGGGTTGCTCAGAGAGCAGCCCTTTTTTGTTTTTTAATAATAATGAAATTACAACGGCGCGGTAAATTGGTATTATCCATGGGACAGATAATATGTCTTAATTTAAAATTAGCATGAAAAAAATATTAAATCACCTGTTTGAGCATAAAACATTTACCCTAGAGGAGTCGAAAGAAATTCTAACCAATATTACCCTAGGAAAGTATAATGCGTCGCAAATGGCTGCATTTATGGCTGCTTTTTGCATGCGAAGCATAACTGTTGAAGAGCTCGAAGGCTTTAGAGACGGAATGCTTGATATTTGTCTTAAGCCGGATTTGAAGGGCTACGACTTGATTGACTTATGTGGCACGGGCGGTGATGGTAAGGATACCTTTAATATATCCACCTTAGCCTCCTTTGTGGTAGCAGGCGCTGGCTATAAGGTGTCAAAGCATGGTAATTATGGTGTTTCATCGGGATGTGGCTCTTCCAATGTGATGGAATACCTAGGCTATACTTTTTCGAATGATACCAATCATCTTAAGAAAACTTTAGATGAGGCTGGAATTTGTTTCCTCCATGCTCCATTATTTCATCCAGCCATGAAAACAGTAGCTCCTATTAGAAAGGAGCTAGGTGTGAAAACATTTTTTAATATGTTGGGACCTTTGGTTAATCCCGCCAGACCGAAATATCAAATGGTTGGCGTTTTTAGCCTTGAATTGGCACGTTTGTATGCCTATCTTTATCAAAAGGCTGATACGAAATATACCATCGTTCATGCTTTAGAGGGTTACGATGAGATTTCTCTGACTTGTGATTTTAAGACCTTCTCTAATTCGGGAGAGCAAATTCATTCTATATCTCAATTAGGATTTGAAAAAATCGATCCCAAAGCAATTGGCGGTGGCAGCACAGTCAAAGAGTCGGCCGAAATTTTCAAGTCCGTTTTAGATGGGAATGGTACCACCGAACAAAATAATGTTGTGCTTTCTAATGCGGCCGTAGCCATTAGAACGATAAATCCTCAGCGATCTTTTGCCGATTGTTTTTATGAAGCGGAAGAGGCATTGCAAAGTAAGAAAGCATTAAGCAGTTTCAAGAAAATGCTATCATGAAGATAAAAGTCTGTGGCATGCGTGATCCAGAAAATATAGTCGAACTGGCTACATTAAATCCGGATTATTTGGGATTGATTTTTTATAGTCCCTCAAAGCGTTTTGTTGGCCATCCCGACAAAAAGGTGCTGAACTCCCTGCCTAAATCAATTAAGTTAGTAGGGGTATTTGTGGATGAACTATTGGAAGTTGTACTTGACAAAATCAAGGAATATGATTTAAGTGCCATTCAGCTGCATGGTTCTGAGTCTTTCACCTATTGCCAGCAATTGAAAAATGAACTTTCAATTCGAATGCCTTCAAAAAAAATTGATTTGCTTAAGGCTTTCGGGCTTTCAACTGGATTTGATTTCGCAGTACTCAAGCCATTTGTTGATGTGGTAGATTATTTTTTGTTTGACACGAAAACTACAGAACATGGAGGTTCGGGACTTACCTTCGACTGGCAGATACTTAGAGAATATACAGAAGGAAAACCCTTTTTTTTAAGCGGGGGACTAGCGCCTGAGAATATTCAAGAGATCCATAATTTGGGCTTGGATCAATTATTTGGCCTAGACTTAAATAGTAAGTTTGAATCTGCTCCTGGATTGAAAGATATTGAAAGTCTTCAATCTGCATTTGAAATGATAAGAAAATAAAATGAACCCTTGGGGTGAAAAAATAAAAATATGAACAGAGAATTTATTGAAAGTTCCTTTAAATGGGGAGTGAATCCCAAAGGTTATTTTGGCGATTTTGGTGGTGCATATATTCCCGAAATGTTATATCCGAATGTTGAGCATCTCCGTCAGCAATATTTAGATATTATTTACGAGCCTAAATTTCAGGAAGAGTATCATCAATTGCTAAAGGATTATGTAGGTAGGCCTTCGCCTTTATTTCATGCAGAACGATTATCTGCTAGGTATGGCACTACAATTTACCTTAAGCGTGAGGACTTAAATCATACGGGTGCGCATAAAATCAATAATACTGTTGGACAAATTTTACTAGCTGCGCGCCTCGGTAAAAAGCGAATTATTGCCGAGACAGGTGCTGGTCAGCATGGTGTTGCAACGGCCACTGTATGTGCCTTAAAGGGTCTAGAATGTATTATTTACATGGGCGAGGTCGATATTGAACGCCAGGCTCCAAATGTTGCCAGAATGAAAATGATGGGTGCAAAGGTGGTGCCTGCAATTTCTGGGAGTAAAACCTTGAAAGATGCGACAAATGAGGCGATGCGCGACTGGATTAATAATCCTACCGACACGCATTATATCATTGGCTCTGTAGTAGGGCCTCATCCATATCCAGATATGGTGGCAAGGTTTCAATCGATTATTTCGGAAGAGACCAAAAAGCAGCTTTTTGAAAAGACGGGCTCAGAAAATCCGGATATTGTAATGGCTTGTGTAGGTGGTGGAAGTAATGCCATGGGGATGTTTTATCACTTTTTGGATGAAGAAAATGTGAAACTTATTGCCGTTGAAGCTGCAGGGCTAGGGGTTAATAGCGGTGAATCTGCTGCGACTACAAGCTTGGGTAAGGAAGGCGTTTTACATGGTAGTCGCTCACTTTTAATGCAAAGTGAAGATGGACAGGTAATTGAGCCTTATTCTATCTCCGCCGGACTGGATTATCCGGGTATTGGTCCGCAACACGCCCATTTATTCAAACAGCACCGTGCAGAATATGTAAGCATTACCGATGATGAGGCCATGCAAGCGGGTAGATTATGCTCCGAGTTAGAGGGAATTATTCCGGCAATTGAGACTGCTCATGCCTTGGCACATCTCGAAAAAATGGTGTTTACAGGTAAAGAATCTGTGGTGATTTGTTTATCGGGTCGCGGCGACAAAGACCTTGATACTTACATGAAATATTTTAAACTTTAATATTAAATTGCTTATAGTCAATATCTTATATTGATTTAAAATCATAAAATGAATAGACTTAACGAATTATTTCAAACTAAAAAAGACTCTCTTTTATCCATTTATTTTACTGCAGGTTACCCCAATTTAACGAGCACTTTAGATATTGCTGAAGCAATTGAAAAAGCAGGTGCCGATTTTATAGAAATTGGTTTCCCATATTCCGACCCCTTAGCTGATGGTCCTGTTATTCAAAATAGCTCTTTAATAGCACTTCAAAATGGAATGAATCTAAAGATTCTTTTTGAGCAGCTCAAAGAACTTCGTCAGCGTGTTTCTATACCGGTTTTGTTAATGGGATATGTAAATCCTGTTTTACAATATGGAGTAAAGAATTTTTGTGAATCTTGTGCGGCAGTAGGAGTAGATGGAGTGATTGTTCCAGATCTTCCCATGGTTGAGTATGAAGAATTTTATAAGGATGATTTCCTCAAAAATAATATTAGCAATATTTTTCTAGTTACGCCTCATACTTCAGAAGAACGTATTCGTAAAATTGATGAGCTGAGTAATGGATTTATCTATTTGCTTTCATCTTCTTCTACAACTGGGAAAAATCTTACTGTTTCTAATGAAGCAGATGCCTATTTCTCTAGAATTCGATCAATGAATCTCAAAAATCCAACGATGATTGGTTTTGGTATTTCAGATCAAAAAAGCTTTAATA
>JBIHZP010000117.1:0-4620 GCA_044231315.1 Daejeonella sp.
GCCGTAAATTTTTAGCTGCCACCTCCCTTACCGGAGCATCACTCGTGGCAGGGAATAAGTCTTTCTCAAATGTTTTTGAAGAAAATCCATCTTCTCCCATTTTAAATTCCCCAATCGTTATCTCCACATGGGATTTCGGTATTGCAGCAAATGCAGCAGCATGGGAGGTTTTGAAAAACAAAGGTAGGGCACTTGATGCGGTAGAAAAGGGAGTTCATGTTCCGGAGGCCGATGCCAGTAACCAATCGGTTGGATATGGTGGTTTGCCAGATCGTGATGGACGCGTAACTTTGGATGCCTGCATCATGGATGAATTGGGAAACTGTGGAAGTGTGGCCGCTTTGGAACATATTTTACATCCAATTTCTGTGGCAAGGCTTGTGATGGAAAAAACACCTCATGTTATGCTTGTGGGCTCTGGAGCACTTCAATTTGCTCTTGAGCAGGGTTTTAAAAAAGAAAATTTACTGACGCCAGCTTCAGAGAAAGCCTGGAAGGAATGGCTTAAAAATGCCAAATATCAACCCGAAATAAATATTGAAAATAGATTGTTTAGTCCGACGAAACTCCCCGGCAACCAATACAATCACGATACCATCGGTATGCTCGCCATCGATGCGGCAGGCAATATGTCTGGTGCTTGTACTACGAGCGGAATGGCTTATAAAATGCATGGCAGGGTAGGCGATTCACCGATTATTGGCGCAGGTTTATACGTTGATAATGAGGTAGGTGGAGCAACTTCAACCGGTGTTGGTGAGGAGGTTATCCGAAATGTAGGAAGTTTCTTAGTCGTTGAATTAATGCGTCAGGGTTATCCACCTGAAGAAGCTTGCAAGGAAGCTGTGATGCGTATCATTAGAAAAAAGCCAAATACAGCAAAAGACATTCAAGTCGGATTTTTAGCCTTAAATAAAAAAGGTGAGTATGGTGCTTATGCCATTCAGCAGGGATTTAGCTATGCCGTTTGTGATGAAAAGGACCAAAAATTATTGGTTAAGGCAAATAGTTATTCATAAGCTAAAGTAATGTCTAACAAGCTTTTGGAGATTTGTGTAGGTTCATGGGAGTCTGCAATGGCAGCTCAAATGGGTGGCGCAGATCGGATTGAACTCTGCGACAATCTCGCTGAGGGAGGCACCACGCCTTCTTATGGGATGCTTCTACAGTGTAAGAAATCTCTTCAAATTCCATTTTTTCCTATCATTAGACCTCGGGGTGGTGATTTCGTGTTTTCAGCTGAAGAGTTTGAAATTATGAAAGAAGACGTTGCTATTTCCAAAGAATTGGGATGCCAGGGTATTGTGATAGGAATTCTAAGAAAAGATGGGCATATTGACAGCGAACGATGCGCTCAGCTGATTGATATAGCCGGGGGATTGGAAATAACCTTTCATCGGGCTTTTGATCGCTGCAGCGACTTAGAAAAAGGCTTAGAAGACATTATTCAGCTTGGTTGTCATCGTGTTTTAACTTCAGGGGCAAAAGAAAATGCATTCGAGGGATTGGAAGTATTAAAATCCTTGGTTATTCAGGCAGGATCTCGGATTTCGATTATGCCAGGGTCGGGAATTAATGAACAGAATTTGGCTCAAATTGCTCATGAAACTGCTGCCATTGAATTTCATACAACTGCCAAAAGCCTGATTGAATACGGTTTTGATCCCACAACAGGTAAAGCGTATAGTACTTTTGAGACCTCATCTCAGAAAGTTGCTCAACTAAAGCAGATTCTATCTGGCATTTAGTCGAGCTTTTGTAACCTTGCTTTTATTATTTTTTTCCACTGTTGGCCGGTTAAAATAAAATTTTTATAAAAAAGCCGTTCACAAGCAATTTAACAGCTTTTAATTATATAATAAAAGCAAGCTCGCTTTTGGTTAGAATTGGTTTTTATATTTTCATTGCCTTGAAATCCCTTTCTTTTGAAGGCCAAAAGAAACAAAAGCCCTTTTTTTCCTCTAAGGCAGCCGGCGCATAGCAACCGCACACAAAAACCAAAAGCACACGGGCTGCGTTTTACAGAAGGGTAAAACAATGCCCTTCCCAAACGCTCAAGGCCTTCTTTCGCCTTTTGTTTAACAGCTGCTGCGGGCAAAAGCATGACGCCTAAAATCCTGGTACTTTTGACATTAGTTTATTATAGCATGAGATCTCTCCACTCGTTACATTAATGCTAAACCTCACATTTGTAGCCGAATGTTCGAGATGACGGGGTGGTGGTTTGACGTTAGAAGTTAAAAGAATATAAAAAAATAAGTCTCATTATTTAGCAGAATTTCCTAGCACTGTCCCTTCCCAACCGATCTTCCGCCTTGGCTGGTGCGGCAACCACAAACCTAGCCCTCGCAGAACCTTTCATAGCATCAGACGCAGCGGTGATTGTTATTCGATTGTTGTTTATTGTTTTTTAAAGGTTCTCATGGTCTCGGCGAAGAGCCTCGGCTTGGTCCTTTTCAACTACAGGAAAAGGACTAAGCCTCCCCGCGGCCAAGAGCGGGAAACGTCATTAACAACACCATTATGCCGTTAAAAATCTAATAAGAAGAAAAATAAAACTCCAATTCTCCTTATTAAACCCAAATCCAAACAAAAAAGAATCATTATGATTTGATCTTTCAATTAAAATTTCCCAAGACACTAAGATTCTTTTCAGTAATTTAGATTAAAAAAATAAACATGAATAAATCCTATTTGGCAGGTTTGCTTTTATTTTCATTACCTGCATTCTCTCAGACTAGTCCGCTGAGGGCAAAAGCCAATACCGCCACAGATCAAATAGAATCAAAGATTATTGAATGGCGTCGTGATTTCCATGAACACCCAGAATTGGGCAATAATGAGACGAGAACAGCTGCAATTGTGGCTAAACATCTACAAAGCTTGGGAATGGATGTTAAAACTGGAGTAGCAAGAACTGGGGTCGTAGCTATTTTAAAGGGGGCAAAACCCGGTCCGGTTATCGCTTTGCGGGCCGACATAGATGCATTACCTGTTACTGAACGCGGTAATTTACCATTTGCATCGAAAGTTAAAACTCAATATAATAATCAAGAAGTAGGAGTCATGCATGCTTGCGGACACGATTCGCATACGGCTATGCTGATGGGTGTTGCTGAAGTTTTAGCTGGAATGAAAGCAGATCTGAAGGGCACCGTTAAATTTATTTTCCAGCCTGCTGAAGAAGGTTCTGCTCCCGGAGTTGAAGGAGGTGCAGAATTAATGATAAAAGAAGGAGTTCTTGAAAATCCGAAGGTCGATGTAATATTTGGTTTACACATTTGGGCCTCAATAGAGGTTGGAAAACTTGCTTATCGCTCTGGAGGGATGATGGCTGGAGTGAACGATATGCAGATTATTGTGAAGGGCCGACAAGCTCATGGTGCATTGCCTTGGGCATCAATAGATCCCATTGTTGTTTCGGCACAAATCATCAATAGCTTGCAGACCATTGTAAGTAGAAACTTAAACATTACTGAAAATGCGGGCGTTGTAACTATTGGTTCGATTCATTCGGGCGTTCGTTCTAACATTATTCCTGAACAAGCCGAAATGCTTGGGACCATCAGGTCGCTAAGCCTTGAAGATGAAAAATTATTGATTAGTAGAATTAAAACCATTGCAACCAAAACTGCGGAGGCTGCAGGTGCAACTGTTGAAGTTAAAATCCCATATAGCAATCATTATCCAGTTACGTTTAATGATTCGGCATTAACTGAAAAAATGCTTCCTAGCCTAGTAAAAACTGCCGGTGCGCAAAACGTGCTAATTACACCACCCATTACCGGTGCTGAAGATTTTTCTTTCTTTCAGGAAAAGGTTCCCGGTTTATTTTTCTTATTAGGAGCTTTGCCTAAGGGCGGAGATCCGAAAACGGCACCATCACACCACACTCCCGATTTCTTTATTGATGAAAGTGCTTTCAAACTGGGAGTTAAAGCATTAACCGGCTTAACACTCGACTACATGGAAATGGGTAAGAAATAATTTCAGGACATTACAATTTGATAAACGTAAAAAGGGGATTAAATGATTATTTAATCCCCTTTTTACAATTCTGACTAATTAATTATTTTGATCCTAATTGCTTCATTAATTCATCCACAGCAGTTTTAAGTTGCTCATCTACTCCTTTAGTTATATAATCAATTGAATTATTTATCAAGATATCAGGTACCGCAGGACCAAGCTCCTGATTTTCGTTTGTGGCCTTAACATACCATCCTCTAAGAGGGACACGCACTGATGAACCATCTAAAAATGACTTTGATCCTGTTGAAATCACGGATCCATTAGTTGGTATACCTACCAGTTTCCCAATACCTAATTGCTTAAATGCATGAGAGAATATTTCGGCATTGGAATAACTATTTTCATTACAGATTGCGATGGTTGGCTTCATCCATGCAGCATAAACCAAACGCTCGCCAACAGGATAATAGTCGCGGAATTTTAATTTGTTCTTTTCTAAATCATCGGTAGCTCCTCTAGGAATAGCATAGGAATGTTGCTTATAATTTAAAACGGACATGAGATAATCAGTAGTGCTACCACCACCATTATAACGGACATCAATCACCAATCCATCTTTCCCATAACCAGCTGCAGCAAATTCGCGCT
>JBIHZP010000008.1:0-14516 GCA_044231315.1 Daejeonella sp.
TTAATCCAGTTGCCCTTGCTTGCATAATCCGCATCCGAGAACCATAAATGATGAATACAAGCTTCTGAGGTAATTCTCTTCCGACTTAAAGGAATTGTATTATCAAATAGGCTGGTCTCAATTGCTGTTGAAATATGTAAAATATGAAGTCTTGTATTGTACTTTTTGGCTAATCCTACGGCAAAAGATGAAGAAATATAACAAGCTTCGGCATTGCGAATTAGTGGATGCATGCTGGGAGTCAAATTATCGCCATACAATTCTTTGAAATGAGCTGCATTGGCACGAACAGTGGCTTCATCTTCACAATGCGTGGCTACTAAAATTGGCGCCTGACTAAAAATACCTTCCAAAGTTTTCTCATTATCAACCAGCATATTCCCGGTTGAGGAACCCATAAAAACCTTAATTCCACATACATTTTCCGGATCAGTTTTTAACACTTCCTCCAAGTTATCATTGCCGGCACCCATAAAAAAGGAGTAATTGGCTGCTGAACTGCGTGCTCCAATGGCATATTTGTCGGCTAATAATTCTTGAGTTAGGGTATTCGGGACTGTATTTGGCATTTCCATAAATGAGGTGATGCCTCCTGCAATTGCCGCCCTACTCTCCGTAAAAATATCAGCCTTATGGGTTAATCCAGGTTCTCTAAAATGAACTTGATCATCAATGCAGCCCGGAAAAAGATGGAGCCCCTCCGCATCGATTTCTTTGTCGGCAGGAATATTAAGGCTAATGCCAATTTGTTCAATAATCCCATCTTTTACGAAAATATCAGAAACGATAATTTTACCTTCATTAACGATTGTTGCGGATTTGATGAGGATTGAGGCCATGGTATAGAATTAGGGTCAAATTGAATACACCGCAATTTCGGAATTTTTAGCCAATTATATGCATTCAAATGCTTAATTCGATTAAAATAATTGAATCAAGGATAAAATAAAGAAACTAGTCAGCTCCTCCCTTTCAGTAATTTATCCATTTAATTTCAATGTTTCACAGAAAAGATATCCGCAAAAAGCGGCACATAAAAGCAAACACGTATCTTTGCGGCTATGTCCATAACCTTTGAAGATTTTAAGCTGAACAAACAGATCCTGAATGCCGTGTCGGATGCAGGTTATACTTTACCCACTCCAATTCAAGAAAAGGCAATTATGCCTATTTTATCTGGTCAAGATATTATGGGTATTGCACAAACAGGAACCGGAAAAACTGCTGCCTTCGTGCTTCCCATTTTGATGAAGCTTAAGTTTGCACAGGGAACTGACGCCAGAGCCTTAATTATTGCTCCTACACGTGAATTAGCCATGCAAATTGAGGAAAATGTGAAAACATTTGCCAAATATACTGACCTACGTACGGTAGTACTTTTTGGAGGACTAGGTCCCAAAACTCAAATTGCCGAGTTAAAAAAGGGCGTAGATATTCTCATTGCTACTCCTGGCCGCTTTCTCGATTTGTACTTGGAAGGGCACATCAATACCCAACACCTCAAATTTTTGGTAATGGATGAGGCTGATAAAATGATGGATATGGGTTTCATAGGCTCCATTCATAGAATATTGGAAGTAGTACCTCGAAAAAGACAGAACCTTTTATTTTCAGCTACTATGAGCGAGCTGGTACATAAAATATCTGGGGATTTCCTAAAACATCCCACCGTTATTGAAGTGGCCGCACAAGCCACGCCGGCAGATACAGTGAGTCAGGCTTTATACAAAGTGCCTAATTTAAAGACCAAGCTTAACTTACTTCAGCATTTATTGAAAGATACTGAGGACTTTACACGACTGATTATCTTCTGCAAAACAAAAACTGTTGCAGATAATATTTTCCATTTCTTGGAGCGCCGATATGGCAATGAACAGGTTCGTGTAATTCATGCCAATAAAGGACAAAACACACGAATTAATTCGATAAATGCGTTTAAAGAGGGACAAATACGAATTCTTGTAGCAACAGATGTTGCCTCTAGAGGACTCGACGTGAGCAATGTTAGTCATGTGATAAATTTCGATGTACCCATTATCATTGAAGATTATGTACATCGTATCGGACGAACAGGGCGCGCGCTACAAACCGGCGATGCCATCACGTTCTGTAGTCCGTCGGAGGAATATTATGTTGATAAAATTGAAAAGCTCATCAGGCAAACAATTCCACAATTCAATATGCCTGAAGATGTTTTTGTAGATGATACCCCTTATGAGGAACGCCAGAATATTGCTCGAGAGATAGATCTTCAAAAACGTAGGGATGACCCTGAGTTTAAAGGAGCATTTCATGAGAAGAAAGCAAAAAATACAAAAGGGGTAAAAACAACAAAAACAGAGCCCAAAGCCAAAGCAAGAAATAATAAACCCGGTGCTGCTCGTAGGAAAAAAAGTATCAAATTTGATGCTGTTCATAAAAAAGACCGTAAGAAAAAATGAGCCTGCGCATAAGTCCGCTAAATATAGTATCCTCCATTTTACTAGTTGGAAGTGCCTACCTGCTCATCTTTCCAGGTAAAACAAATCTTACCTATCCTAGCATACTTTCAATGTTAGTTTTGGTAATTATTTGCTTTATCGCTGACTTGATTTTTAGAAGATTAATTATTGATCTTAAACGAATTTGGTTATTTGAATTACTATTTCTAATATTTGTCAGCTTTTTGATATTCATCCTCAAAAGCTATTTTTAAGAAAACACAAACGATATACCCATAAAATAAGACGCCATGAAAAAAGCTGAAATAAAATTGACTATACAATTAGATGATCAAAATATCCCTGAAAATATTTTATGGGAATCTACTGACTCACAAACTAAAGAAGCACTCCCCGTAAAGTCGATGATGCTTGCCCTTTGGGATCATAATTACAAAAACTCTTTGCGTATTGACCTGTGGACTAAAGACATGCCGGTGGATGAGATGAAGCGTTTTTTTTACGAAACTCTCCAAACTATGGGCGATAGTTTCCTTCGTGCCACAGGTGAAGAAGCAATTGTGGAAGATTTACGCGATTATTGCGCACATTTTGCTGAAAAAATGGAACTCACTGAAGGCAATAGTCCTCAGTCTGCTTTAAAAGGATAATCTAAACATATGACACTTAAAAATTACCTGGGGATTTTTGGAGCCATAATGGTTATTGGTGGTGGCTTTGCGCCAATGCTACACATTCCCATTATTGGAAATTGGAATTATTGGGATATAGATACCGTGCTTGCTTCGGTTATTTATGCATTAGCAGCATTGGCATTATTTGCTGCTGCTGGTGGCAAATTCGGACTATTACGTTTTTGCGGATGGGCATTGATGATCGTTTTAGCATTCACTTTTGTGGCGGTTTATTTCAAAGTGACTAATTATTTCAATTTCATTCCCTTGAAAAAATTAGCTGCGGCTGCAAGTAGTATTATTAAATATCGTTGGTTGGGCTGGGGACTAATATTATCC
Source organism: Daejeonella sp. (assembly GCA_044231315.1). GTDB lineage: Bacteria > Bacteroidota > Bacteroidia > Sphingobacteriales > Sphingobacteriaceae > Daejeonella. The sequence goes on from JBIHZP010000008.1 coordinate 3,455, forward strand.
GGCGCACTAATCATGATATTATTTTCAAAAAAGAATAAAAATTCTGGAACTGCATAATTTTAAGTAAGTTAGTTTTAGTTTTTAATTTGAAAACCCCAGCCAATACTTAAGGAAATCATGGGCACAGGAATTTCTATAAAGAAAAAATCATTCAGGAACTGGAAATATTTTCTTAATCTAGCTCCAATCACACTGGTCATCTATGGAAATTTGACTGGTGGGTGGTTCACTTTAATGAATTTCCTCTTCACTTTTGCAGTTTTGGGCATTGCCGAAATTATCCTTCCTGAGGATCATACCAATGACGACATTGTGGATGATCAGCTTCCAGAAATATTGATGTTCTTATCGGTTTTAGCCCAGTTTCTATCCATTTCAAGTCTTATTTTTGGTGTTTACACAGGAATAATTAAAGATAATTGGATTTTAGCTGCCGCAATTTCTACGGGAACCTCCTCAGGTACATTAGCCATCGTGGTAGCGCACGAACTTATCCATAGAAAAGAAAAAATATGGAATTTTGCAGGAAGATTCTTGCTGTTTAGCGTTTTCAATCCCTATTTCTATGTTCATCACCTACGAATACATCATAAATTTGTTGGAACAGATTCAGATCCGGTAAGTGCAAAATTTGGTGAAAACTACTACCATTATTTAATTCGTTCGGTTTCAGGACAATTAAAACAATCCTTTCAATTGGAGAAAAAACGTTGCCTTTCTAAGGGAAAATCAGCATTTAGCATCCACAATTATATTTTATCCTGTTTGATTGGATATGTCCTTGTTTTATTAATTGTAGGATATTTCGCTGGATGGGAAGTATCTCTTGCCCTATTCCTTCAGGCATTATTTGCCAACATATTGCTAGAATACACCAATTATATCGAACATTACGGATTAAGCAGAAAAGATAACGAGCGCGTAGATGAGAGGCATTCTTGGCAAAGCGACAAATTGATAAGTAGATTTTTCCTGATCGATTTAAGTAGGCATTCTGATCATCATTTTCATGCTGCTAAGCCTTTCAATAAATTAGTTTCCTATGCTAATAGTCCCGTTTTACCAGGAGGATATGCGAGCATGTTATTGCCAGCCTTATTCCCACCATTATGGTTTAGCTTAGTGAATAAAAAATGCAGAACTGCGCAGGCCCAGGGATGAAAATTTTTTAAGATCAATAATAATTTTCAAGCTCAATAATCAACTACTAAAAGTAAGTTCCTTTTGAAATAGCTTGGCATATTTCCTTTTGTCGAATTTATAGAGCTTTGCCGCACGGTAGGAAACTCCTTTTTGCTTCTCGTTTAATTCTTTTAAAATTCCGTAATTCAGCATTTTTTTACGGAAATTTCGCTTATCAAGCTTTTTAGATAGAATTACCTCGTATAATTGCTGTAGTTGGGTAAGTGTAAATTTCTCTGGTAGCAGCTCAAATGCTATGGGTTGATAGCTAATTTTATTACGGATCTTATCAAATCCACGTGAAAAGATCTTTTCATGGTCAAATGCAAGCTTTGGAAGATCATTAACAGGTATCCAAACAGCTTTTGAGGCATAATTAGTCACCGGCTTAAGCTCCTTTGTTCCGTTTAGTCTAATCATCGCATAATAAGCAATTGTAATTACCCTGCCCTGCGGATGCCTATTTACATCACCAAAAGTGTGAAACTGCTCCATGTAAATATCTCTTAGTCCCGAAAGCTCATATAAAATCCGCTCGGCAGCAAGATCAATACTTTGGTCCTTTTCAACAATATAGCCTGGCAAAGCCCACCAATCTTTAAAAGGCTCTTCATTACGTTTAATAAGTAAGATCTTTAACTCCCCATCATCGAAGCCAAAAACTACGCAATCGATTGAAAAAACAGAGTCAAACTTAGGTAGAAGAGTTTCCAAAATTTTTATATTAAAATTTAAATATAGATTGATTAATCATAATATATATAAAAATAATAAAAATTACTTAGTGTAAAGAATACACACTATATTCGTAATAAATTATAAAAATCAATTTGTCGCAAATAAAGAAAATAGGAGTTTTTACTTCAGGTGGTGATGCTCCAGGTATGAATGCCTGCATTCGGGCAGTTGTCAGGACTGCCGTTTTCTACGGAATCGAGGTCGCAGGAATCCGAAGAGGCTATCAGGGCATGCTAGAAGGCGATTTTTGGGATATGGATGCTAGATCCGTTGGCAACATTATCCATCTTGGTGGAACCATACTTAAAACTGCCAGATGCCTTGAATTCATTACCGATGAAGGTATGGAAAAGGCTTATAAAAACATTAAAGAGCATGGCATCGATGCGCTCGTTGCCATTGGAGGTGATGGGACTGCACGAGGAGCAGAACGCCTATCAAAACGCTTTGACATACCTGTGATTTGTATTCCAGGAACAATAGATAACGATCTTTACGGATCAGATTTCACTCTTGGATACGATACCGCCACTAATACTGTTATAGACGCAATTGATAAGATTAGAGACACAGCTGCCTCTCATAACCGTCTATTTTTCATAGAGGTAATGGGTCGTGATTCAGGTTGTATCGCCTTAAGATCGGGGATTGCTGGAGGTGCTGAAGCCGTTTTACTACCTGAAAGAGCAACTGCAGTTGATGAATTAATTAATAAATTATCAGGAGATGCCAAAAATAAAAAAACTTCGAGCATTGTAATAGTTGCCGAAGGCGATCAAAGTGGTGGTGCCTATCAATTGGCTGCAAGAGTAAAGGAAAAATTCAATTATTACGACATTAAAGTGACTATATTAGGACATTTACAAAGAGGTGGAAGTCCGAGTAGCTTCGACAGGGTTTTAGCCAGCAGATTAGGCTATGCTGCTGTTAAAGAATTGCTAAATGGTGAAACCCGTCACATGATTGGGCTAAGAGGTAATTCAATCGTATTAACACCTCTTGAGGAAGCATTAAATTCACCACATTTTAAACTGGAAGAAGATTTAATGGAGATGGTTAGCGTTTTATCGATTTAATATATGATTGCAGTGGTTTACAGTGGTTCAAGGCATGCCGACTGGAAATTGGCAGAAAAAGGAAGAATTGTTTCGGAGTTGAAAACTCCGGGTATTAATCCATTTTTTAGTAATGAAAGTCATATTATTCAATTACTCGATAAAAGTGTTGAGCTCATCAATAATGCCGAAAAAATTAACCGAGTCTACTTTTTTGGTGCAGGGGCATCATCAAAGGAACGTCAGGATATAATCTCTAATGCTTTAGGTAGTTTTTTTCGCTTTAGTAAAATTATTGTTGATCACGACCTTAAAGCGGCTGCGCTAGCTGCTTGTGGTGATGAAAAGGGAGTAGTTGGCATTTTAGGCAGTGGTTCAAATGCTGCTTATTTTGATGGAAAAAAAATTAGTGATAATAATTTCGGACTAGGATACATTCTCGGGGATGAAGGTTCTGCCAATTGGCTTGGCAGGCGACTTTTAAAATCATTTTTGAATGATTTAATGCCTCCTGATTTTGCAGAGAAGTTTAAAAAGAAATACGATTTAGATAGAACACAGATTTTAGACAAAGTTTATAGAAAAGCAGAACCGGCATTGTATTTGAGTTCTTTTGTTGATTTCTTGATGGATAATCAAAACCATCCATTTGTTAAAAAACTGGTGAGTGAGGGCTTCGATCTCTATATTAAAACCTATATTAAGCCTCTTAAAGAAATACATCAAACGAGTTCAATACATATGCTAGGAACCGTTGCTGCCGGTTTCGAGGAATATTTAGTCGAGGTAGCATCAAACAATAATTTAGAAATTAGCTCCATCATAAAGGAGCCTATATATAATCTATTAAAATATTACGCTAACAAAAATTAATAAAAATGAAAATTGGAATCAATGGTTTTGGCCGTATTGGGCGTTTAGCTTTCAGGGCTGCAATTGAAAGAGCAGGAGTTGAAGTAGTAGGTATCAATGATCTTGTTGAACCCGACTACATGGCTTATATGTTAAAATATGACTCGACCCACGGGAGGTTCAAAGGAACAATCGAAGTTTCGAATGGCAATTTGGTGGTTAATGGAAAAACTATCCGCGTAACAGCAGAGAGAGACCCAGCAAACCTTAAATGGAATGAAGTAGGTGCCGAAGTGATTATTGAATCAACCGGTTTGTTTTTAACTCAAGTAGATGCTCAAAAGCATATTGATGCTGGAGCTAAAAAGGTAGTTCTTTCAGCACCTGCAAAGGATGATACCCCTACATTTGTAATGGGCGTAAATCATAAAGATCTAACTGCTAGTCAGACGATTGTTTCAAATGCATCTTGCACCACCAATTGTTTAGCACCAATTGCTAAAGTTTTGAACGATAAATTCGGAATTTTAGAAGGCTTAATGACTACTGTTCATGCGGCAACAGCCACACAAAAAACAGTTGATGGTCCATCGGCTAAAGATTGGAGAGGCGGTAGAGGAGCTTATCAAAACATCATTCCTTCGTCTACAGGTGCAGCAAAAGCAGTTACTCTTGTAATTCCTGAATTAAAAGGGAAATTAACTGGTATGGCTTTCCGCGTTCCAACTGCGGATGTTTCTGTGGTAGATTTAACCGTTCGCTTAAACAAAGCTGCGACTTATGAGGATATCAAAAAAGCGATGAAAGATGCTTCAGAGGGTGAATTAAAAGGAATTTTAGGATACACTGAGGATGAAGTAGTTTCAACAGATTTCCTTGGTGATGCACGAACATCAATTTTTGACGCAAAAGCAGGTATTGCTTTAAATGATCATTTTGTAAAGGTGGTTGCTTGGTACGATAACGAATGGGGTTATTCAAATAAATTGATCGACCTAGTTCAACATATTGGAACAGTAAAATAAACCTAAATTCATATTTTAAAAATACAAACCCTTGTTTCAAATAGAAACAGGGGTTTTTTATGAAAGCTAATCCTATATTACTCTTTTTAAGACTAAACCTGACAGTGGTGGCAAGTTGACTAAGGCTGAATGCTTTTTACCATGCCATGCTATCTCTTCAGATTGGATTGTTGTATCATTTAGTATGGCTGACCCATAAAATTTTTGATCATCCGAGTTCAATAAAATCTTCCAGACACCCTTTGTTGGCAAGCCAATACGCCATTCTTTTCTAAAAACAGGAGTTAAATTAAGAAGGACCAATACATCATCGTCGGATTTAAAGCCCTTGCGCAAATAAGCCAAAATGGAGCTTTCGGCATCCCCGCCCTCAATCCATTCAAAACCAGATTCATCGAAACTCTTCTCATACAAAGCCGGCTCATATTTATAAAGCCGATTAAGCGCGGTCACCATTTTTTTAATTCCCTGATGCTTAGTATGTTCCAATAAATGCCAGTCAATTGATTTATTAAAATCCCACTCCTCAACTTGTCCGATTTCATTTCCCATAAAAAGACATTTCGTACCGGGATGAGTAAACATGTACAGATAAAGTAAGCGTAGATTAGCAAATTTCTGCCATTCTTCACCAGGCATCCTATTGAGTAATGAGCCTTTTTCATGCACTACCTCATCATGAGAGAATGTGAGCATGAAATTTTCAGTAAATGCGTAGAGCGTGCTAAAAGTTATCCCTTGATGCTCATATTTACGATGTACTGGGTCTTTTCCAAAATACTCAAGCGTATCATGCATCCATCCCATCATCCATTTCATACCAAAGCCTAAACCACCTAAATAAACAGGCTTAGTTACCCCTGGGAAGGCAGTTGATTCCTCAGCAATGGTTTGAATGTCCGGAAAATGAGCATAAAGAGCCTCATTCAATTCTTTAATAAACTCAATAGCTTCGAGATTTTCATGTCCGCCATACTTATTCGGAATCCATTCCCCTTCCTTTCGTGAATAATCGAGGTAAAGCATCGAAGCAACCGCATCTACACGCAAGCAGTCTATATGAAAACATTCCATCCAAAAAAAAGCATTGCTAATTAAAAACGATTTTACCTCATTCCTAGCATAATTGAAAATATAGGATTGCCAATCGGGGTGGAAACCCTTTTTCGGATCGGCATATTCAAACAAGTGGCTACCATCAAAACGATATAAGCCATGATCATCCCCTGGAAAATGAGAAGGTACCCAATCGAAAATAACACCTATTTGATTGAGATGTAACTGTTCAATCAGGAACATTAAATCTTGCGGAGTACCGTAGCGGTTGGTGGCGGCAAAATATCCTGTAATCTGATAACCCCAAGAGGGATAATAAGGATGTTCCATTAGTGGAAGAAACTCCACATGAGTAAAACCAGTTTCTTTAAGGTAGGGAATTAAAATTTCAGCCATTTGGCGATAGCTTAAAAACTCGTGTGGCGATTCAAGACTTCGCGACCAAGAGCCAAAGTGCATTTCATAAACAGACATCGGTTTATTTAATGCATTGGTCTCCTTTCTATTTTTCATCCAAGATTCATCCTGCCATGAATAAAAAGTATCCCATACTGTTGAGGCGATAGAAGGTTGTTGCTCCCATTTGAAGGCAAAGGGATCAGACTTTTCTAAAATTTCACCCGTTTGAGAGGTAATTAAATAGTTATAAAGATTACCCCTGCTAATTACAGGTATGAAAATTTCCCAAATACCTGAGTTGTCAAGCCTCATCTGCATGGAATAAGATGAAATCTTGGATTCGAAAAATTTAACTGTAACTTGCTTTGCATTTGGCGCCCAAACAGCAAAATAAGTCCCCAAAACACCCTCAAAATTAACTACATGAGCGCCTAGTTTCTCATATAGTTTAAAATGCTTACCAGATTTAAAAAGGCTGATATCAGCATCAGTAAAAAGAGAAAGGGTATTGGCATCTGCCTGATTTAAGATTATTTTCGGAGAGGATACAACAGTATTTATTTTTAGCATTATTCAAAATTCAAATACGTAAATAGTATTTATGATAATAATATCAGGAGCTTATGTCAATTCGTGTAAAATTCTTCTGGCATTTAATTCTAAATTGTTTCGACTCATCAAAGACAAATGATTCCTGAATTTCGACTCCATCAATTAGGATTTTGAGAGGTTTAAATGGAAGACCAATAATTTTAAGATCATATAAATTATAAAGAGGATTAAATAAGCCTTCTATTGATTTAGAAATATGCATTGAATTTTTGTCGCCGCTGACCATGAATTTTTTCTCGAGGTAAATATTTTGTTCAAAGGCAAAGGTTTCACCATGGTCTTCAAAACAAATAGAGCTCACCTCGTATTCAGAGAAATAGATTTGATAGATCATTTCAATAGGCTCAAATTCACCCACATATTGCATGACCGGCGCCTCCGGAATTACAGAGCCCGCTTTTACAAAAATTGGCATGGAATCAAGCGGTGCAAGCACTTGATGTTCTCTCCCACCCTTTATTGGCTCGTGCGTCCAATAATTATACCAACAACCTGCCGGGAAATAAACATTTTTAACTCTAGCCCCTTGATCACTCACTGGGGCGACAAGAATTTTATCACCAAAAGTAAAGACCTCTTGAATGGAATGCGTGAATACATTCTCCTGCTCATGCATAACTAGCGGCCTAATTATGGGTAAATTATAACGGTAATGCTCCCAGAAAGCAGTATAAATATAGGGCAGTAATCGATATCTGAGTTCTATAAATTTCCGATTTATATCTTCAAATTCCTTACCAAAGCTCCAGGGTTCACGCTCAATGGTATCACCTGCTGAATGTGCGCGCATGAAAGGTGAGAACACTCCCATTTGTATCCATCGAGTGAATAATTCGCCGTCTGGTTGGCCGCTAAATCCACCAATATCGGAGCCGCAGAAAGAGATTCCTGAAATAGACAAGCGCTGACATTGGATAATTGCAATTTTAAGATGCTCCCAAGTAGCCACATTATCACCTGTCCATACTGACGAATAGCGCTGAACACCTGAAAAACCTGCCCTGGTAATGGTAAATGGTCGTTTATTTATTTGAAGTTTTTTTAATCCTTCGTAGGTTGCTCGCACCATTTGCATTCCATAAATATTATGAGCTTTACGGTGAGAGCCATGAAAACCATCAAAATTATGCCGCACATCAACGGGAAATGTGCCGGAGCCAAAAACTGCAGGCTCATTCATGTCATTCCATACCCCGGCTACACCAGTATCGAGTAATCCCTTAAACAAATTACCCCACCAATCTCTAACCTTGGGATTTGTAAAATCAGGGAACTGGCATCTTCCAGGCCAAACATGACCTTCCATAAAATAATCGTCGCAACGTCTACAAAAATAATTATTCAGCTTACCCTCCCTATAAACCGAATAATTTGGATCCACGCGGATTCCAGGATCAATAATTACAACCGTTTTAAATCCATTTTGAGCTAGCTCCTTAATCATTTTTTCAGGATCCGGAAAATATTTTGTGTTCCAAGTAAAACAGCGGTAACCATCCATGTAATCGATATCTAGATAAATTGCATCACAGGGAATTTTACGCTGTCGGAAGTTTTGGGCAAGATCTTTTATCTTTTCTTCAGGATAATAGCTCCAACGGCATTGATGAAAACCTAATGTCCATTTTGCAGGCATCTGATGAGTTCCTGTGAGGGTATGGTATCTTTTTACCACATCCATCATATGCGGACCATGAATGTAATAATACTGCATTTCACCGCCGTCAGACCAAAAGCTAACATCTTCCTGATCTTGATGAGCGAAATCAAAATGACTTTTAAAGGTATTATCAAAAAAAATACCGTAGCTGATACCTTTATTGATGCCTATGTAAAATGGAATAGTTCGATAAAGAGGGTCTTGGTCTTTATCATACGAATAAGCGTCAGTATTCCAATTTACATACTTTTTGCCAAACAGATTAAAATCACTTGATTTGTCCCCTAGCCCAAAAAAGCTTTCATTATCCTGACATTTTTTGGTCGCGTAAACATAATATCCTCCATAATCAATATTTTCTTCCCAATGCATCGGAATTCTATCCTCATTGATTATTCCGCCATGAATATCCTCAAAAGAGATCAAAAAATTTTTTTTATCAATCACACAGGCAACAGTATTAGTCTCAACTCGAAAACAATCTTCGAGCTCTTTACAAGAAAAACTGGAGATATTGTAAACATTATTGGCTATTGCATAAGAAAACTCCTCCAAAAATACAGATCCCGGAGCAAGCCTCACTCTAATCATTTCATTGCTTATGACTTTCACCTCGACTTCAGCAATACCATCCGTAAAAAAGAATCGATTCGAATCCTGTCTGAATCCTTTTACAGCCAGAAGATACTTTTTAGCAATAGTTTCAATTCCCAAAATAGGATTATTGATATGTTGTAGACCTTCTTCTTGTTCATTAAAACCAAACGGCAAAGATGATAAACCCTCATTTTCTTCCATAATAAATAAATCAATCATTATCATTTTAATTAACGCCAGATTTGGAATCGAGCGTATAGCGATTAAACAATCGAGGAGAGAAATTGCTTGCAGAAAAATTTTCTAATTCTATAGAAATCAGTAATGACGTGCTGATTAGAATAAAAACCGAGGTATGTCAAGGCCTATTAACAACAAAACCCGCTCCGGAATCCGGAGCGGGTTTTGCACAATTTACGAACAAAAAAAATATTTGTCCGAAAAGGAGGATGAATTATCTCCCTATTATTGGTTTAATGTAAAACCTACATAGTACATACCACCCATTTGTGGGTTACCATAAGATGTTACATAGTATTTGTTTAGTAAATCTTGAGCACCAATCTTTATCATTCCTTTTACTGAAGGAATTTTCAAGTTAACTTGTGCATCCACTGTTCCAAATGAAGGAACCTCTCCTGAAGCAAATGATGAAGCCCAGTAGAATGTATCTTGCCAACGATAAGTAACATTCATACCTACGTTTTTCACGACATTACGATTACTGATACCTAAGTTGTAACGTACTTTAGGAGTATTAAAGTCATTTACATAAGTTACAGGAATATCACCAATATTGTTGTAAGAAATATTACCGTTTAGGTTATATTTTCCAATAACGTAATCAATTCCAAGGGCAGTACCATAAGAGGTAACATTGCCTGCAGCATTAACTGGCACCCCGAACTTAGTGAATGAAGTTCCATTTTGTTGGAATACTTCAACAGAAGTAATGAAATCACTGTAAGTGTTAAAGTATCCGTAAGCATCAAGCAATACATTGCTACCTAATAAACCTTTATAACCAAGTTCATAAGCCTTAACACTTTCTGGTCTTACACCTTTTGAATCAAAAGTATAGGATTTTAAAAGGCTAGGATTTGGAGAACCCGCAGATGCAGAGGCTAGGAAACTTTGGTAACTCACATCCGTAAACGGTTTGTTTCCCATTAGGTTATATTTATTTAAACTTGCTGGCAAACCACCAATTAAACGCGTAGTACCACCACCTACAGAAAGATCAATGAATTGATTTTGTGTAGTTGGATTACGGTAACCTGTTTGATAAGATAATCTGATGTTATTATTTGGCGCAACCGTATAAACTCCTGTAACTCTTGGAGTAAAACGACCCTCAAAATTTTGATTTTTATCATAACGACCTGAGAAGCTTAACTTAAATGCATCAGCAATTTTCTTACCTACCTGAACAAAAGCGCCAACTTCATCGATGTCTATCTCACGGTTCAAATCATCGAAAATAGTACCACCAGAATTCAAGTCATATCTTCTAAATGAAGCTCCAACTTGAAGTTCGAATGCATCTTTTAATACATTGGTAAAGTTATACATACCCTCATAGTGGTAAAGATTAGTTTTATCATCGAATTTGGCACCTATACCACTACTAATCTTCCATTCCTTGATTTGTTCTTTTGCTGCTTCAAATTGAGTAGAACCTGGCAAATATCTTCCTACATCAGCAGCATTACGTGCAAATGCATGTGCTTGAGCATCCGGAGCACCTGAAGAACGTGCACCAACATAATTACCAATGTATTGTGGGAACCAATTCTGACTAGTTTTAGAAGCCTCATTGATATAACTTCCAAGAATTGAGGAAATGTATGAATCACCAGAACGCTCTTGTGTGGTATAACCACGAA
>JBIHZP010000118.1:0-4583 GCA_044231315.1 Daejeonella sp.
GTAGTGATCCCAGTACCGGATTAAAGGCAATTATCGCCATTCATGACACCACCTTAGGCCCTGCCATGGGTGGAACGCGAATGCAGCCATACAAATCTGAGGCTGAGGCTTTGCATGATGTTTTACGTTTATCGCGAAGCATGACTTATAAGGCTGCAATAACAGGATTGAATTTAGGGGGAGGCAAGGCTGTAATCATTGGAGACAGTCGTTTACACAAATCTGAGGCTTTAATGCGTCGCTTTGGTCGCTTTATTGAGAACTTAAATGGCTCATTTATTACGGCTGAAGATGTGGGTACTAATCCTAGAGACATGGAATATATTCGCATGGAAACGAAGCATGTTACAGGAATTCCCGAGTCAATTGGTGGTAGTGGAGATCCATCTCCTGTGACTGCAAAAGGTGTTTTTATGGGTATTAAAGCCTGTTTGAAAGAACATTTTGGCAATGATAGCCTGGCGGGTAAATCAATTGCTGTTCAAGGTACAGGGCAGGTTGGTGAAAATCTGATAAGTTTACTAAGAAACGAGAATGCTAAGGTTTACATCAGTGATATTAATGAAGAACGATTAGCGCAGGTTGCACAAAAATATGGTGCAACAGCTGTCTCAAATAATAGTATTTTCGACCTTGACATTGATGTTTATTCTCCTTGTGCGCTAGGAGCAACTGTAAATACGGAGACAATTAATCGTTTAAAATGTTCAATTATTGCAGGTTCAGCAAATAATCAGCTTGCTGATGAGGTGGTGCATGGTAATTTATTATTGGAGAAAGGTATTATGTATGCTCCAGATTATTTGATTAATGCCGGCGGACTGATCAATTGTTATTCTGAAATTGCAGGCTTTAACAAGAAAAAAACGCTTCAATTAACGGAGAACATTTACGATGCTACCAGAAGAGTTATACAAAAATCAAAACTTGAGAATATTCCAACTTATGAAGCAGCAAATAAAATAGCTGAAAAACGAATTGAGGATATTAAAAAAATAAAATCTTCCTATTAATTTTTTTAGGATTTATTAAACACAAAATCGTTCTTATACATGTTAAATAGAAGGCATCTGAGGGTTAAAGCGTTGCAGGTATTATATTCCTATCAGCAATCGCAGGTTAAAGAAATATTACCCTATGAAAAGGCTTTGCTTCAAAGTGTAGATAAGGTTTATGAAATGTACATCTTACTTTTGTCTCTATTGATTGAAGTTGCCGATTACAGTATAATTGATGCTGAAGAACGTGCAAACAAGCATTTGCCTTCAGAGGAAGATCTAAATGCAAGCATTAAAATTCAAAATAATTTATTTATTGTTTCCTTAAAGCAAAACCCTGAATACCTTGCTTCAGTAAAAAAATATAAGATTTCATGGGATTTTGATCCGGAAGTATGTAAATCCATTTTTATAACGTTGAAGGCTTCCGAAGAATATCAATCTTTCCTTAACCTGACAGATCATACCATTCAAAAGGATAAGGACATTGTCAAGTATATTTTCAAAAAATTGATTCTAAAATCTCCAGGTATTGAGCAGATATTTGATGAGCGATTTATTAATTGGTCTGTGGATAAAGATGTACTTCAAGCCTTGGTTGCCAAAACATTTAAGAATTTTTCAAGCACCAATCCTGAAGAAAACAAGCTTGCCGAAATATGCCCTAATTGGGAGGAAGACCGTCCTTTTTTGATTGAACTATTTAAAAAGGTAATTGTATTTGAGAAAGAATATCAGGAATTAATTGCTCAAAAAACAAAAAACTGGGACGCTGAACGAATTGCCTTAATGGATACTTTATTGATGCGAATGGCCATCACTGAGTTAATTCATTTTTCTACAATTCCTATCAAAGTAACCATGAATGAATACATTGAATTATCGAAAGAATTCAGTACGCCCAAAAGCAATTCATTTATAAACGGTATTTTAGATAAAATTTTAGCAGATTTGAAGTCTTCAGGAAAAGTTAAAAAGACTGGTAGAGGCTTATTAGAATAATAATATATGAAAAAAATCTTTTATTTGCTAGTATTATCGTCCTTTTTGGCGGCTTGTAACAATCAACCATCCACAGTTTCAGAAGCTACTGGTCAAAGTCAATTGACAACTGCTGATTCGGTTGATCCTTCAAATTTACCAGCCTTTAAATTTGAAAAGGAGGTTTTCGATTTTGGAGAGATTAAAGAAGGGGAGAAGGTTAGCTACGATTTTAAATTTAGAAATATTGGAAATGCACCACTTATAATCAGTAGTGCAACAGCTACCTGTGGTTGTACAATTCCAGAATACCCTACAGAACCACTTGCTCCGGGTGCAGAAGGAGTTATTCGAGTGGTTTTTAATAGTAGCGGTAAACCTGGTATGCAAAACAAGATTGTAAGCATTACTGCAAATACGAATCCTACACTTACCGAATTAAACATATTAGGTAACGTAATACCTAAAGAATAATAAAAACCAAAAATAAAATAGAATATGAATATGGAACAGATCACGCAGTTTTTACCTATGCTGCTAATTATTGTGGTGTTTTACTTCTTTATGATTCGCCCACAAATGAAAAAGGCAAAAGATCATAAAAAGTTTGTTGCTGAGTTAAAAAAGGGTGATAAAGTGATTACTTTATCAGGAATCCATGGTAAAATTGTCGACTTAAACGATACTACTTTCTTAATCGAAGTGGAGAGCGGAACTAAAATTCGTTTTGAGAAATCTGCAGTTTCTTTAGAAGCATCCCTGGCCCTAAATCAAACCTCAGTTAAGTAATTAATTAAAAAATTAATGATCGCCGCTTCTATTGAAGCGGCGTTTTTATTTTAGCTAAATTTGAATTAGGATATGAGATATGCCATTTGTAAAGTTTAGTCCACTTGAACGTCGCCGAATTTCAATTTTCTTCGTCTGTCTTATTTTTGCAGTTGGAGCATGGATATTCTTTGCCCTTTCAAACAGCTATATTTATCAAGTTCAAACTTTAGTGCGTTTTGTTAATATCCCCAATAACAGGGCATTCAACTCCTTACAATCAGATACTTTAGATCTTCGAGTTGAAGGTACCGGATGGCAATTATTGTTTTCTAAATTGAGGATTAATCCCCAATCAGTGGATGTTGATTTTGAGAAGCTTAAAAAGCAATCTTTCATAGATCTTTCAAATCAACTTTCTGTCATTAACCAACAGTTTCAATCCAATCAAAAAGTGATTGGAATCCGTCCAGATACGCTATATTTTGATTTTTCATCTCGAGCGGTAAAAAAAATACCCATTCGTGTAAATTCTAATATTCGCTTTCAAAATTATTTTGGTGTCTCCGATAAAATTCAAATTTCCCCTTCCTTTGTCACAGTCTCCGGACCGCAAAATGAGCTTGATAAGATTGATTATTGGTATACAGACACCTTAACGCTAAAAAATATCAATAGCAATATCAGTACCAGAATATCGCTTAATAGTCCGCTGAAGGCTAATATCAGTATTTATCCTCGCATGGTAGACCTTAAGATTATGGTTGATGAATACACCGAAAAAGTGCTTGAGGTGCCTGTAAAATTAATAAACAATAAGGAATTTAGAAATGTGAAATTGCTTCCAGGTAAAGTAAAAATTACTTTTTTGACCGCTTTGAGCAATTATCAAGCAATAGAACGTAGTAGTTTTGAAGTGACTGCTGATTTAGACAAATGGAAAATTAAGGGCTATAAACAATTACCGGTGTTAATTACTAAATTTCCTGAACATTGTGAATTAGTGAAAATAGAGCCTCAAAATCTAGATTTTATTATTCAAAAATGATGCTTAAAATAGGAATTACAGGCGGAATTGGTAGCGGTAAAACAACCGTATGTAAGGTTTTTGAATTACTAGGGATCCCGGTTTTTTATGCTGATCATGTTGCAAAATCAATCATGCAGACTGATCTTCAATTGAAAAATGAAATTCTTATTGCATTCGGACCACAATCTTATTCGATTGATGGCTTGCTAAATAGATCCTATATTTCATCCATCGTTTTTAAAGATGAATTGCAGTTGAGGAGATTAAATTCTATCGTTCATCCAGCTGTTTTTAGGGCTTTCGATCAATGGATCGCCAATCATAGCGGTGCTCCCTACATTCTTAAGGAGGCTGCTCTATTGTTTGAAAGTGAATCCTATAAAATGTGTGACCTTTCAATTTTGGTAATTTCTCCTGAAGATATTCGAATCCGTCGGGTTATAGCTAGAGATCATATCAGTAAAGACGAAATTATGCTAAGAATGAAACGTCAGTTTACAGATGAGCAAAAAATGAAATTGGCAGATCACATGATTATCAATGATGAAAGTCGTTTATTAATTCCTCAAATATTATCGCTACATCAGCAGTTCCTCAAAATTAGTGGCAATCATGATTATTGATGATTTTCTAATTCTTAATGAAGTTGGGCTTTTTTGTCGCATTGGTAATTTTTACCTTGACCCTAAGATTCCTGTTAATCAGGCAATCATATCCCACGCACATGGGGATCATGCAGTTAGGGGGAATGAAAATGTTTATTGTACGGAGGCCACGGCTGCCATCATGCAACACCGATATCATAA
>JBIHZP010000119.1:0-4563 GCA_044231315.1 Daejeonella sp.
TATTTTATACCGATTTCACTATTTTTTTCCTTCTTTTTGCACTTATTTTACTTATTCTAGGCATCTCATTTCATCGCTATAATGGGCGCTTAACCATTGGAAATCTGATTATTTGCCTTATTATTTTTTCCTTAATTGGCTCCATGAAACTTTCGAGGTTTCAATCATTAAAAGAGCGCGAGAGTCGTAAGTTATTGGCTACGAAGCTAGAATCTTCTGCGGATCCCAATGCGGTATTACTTTTTTTAAGCTTAGAAAAAGAAATCTTATCGGATCAATTTGTAATTGACTATTTTAAAAATCCGCTATCTAGTCATAATGCCCTAGAAACTCGATTGATGAAACTTTATTTGGCGGGTTATCTTTCCAAGTATGATTTTGAAGCGTATGAGTATGATACCAACGATCGATTTTTGAATGGTGATCGGAAAATTGCCCTTACAGATTTTAAAAATTCGGTTCTCAAAGGTTCTTTTAAGGTCTCGGATTATTTTTATCAGCGAAATAATACATTTGGCTTTCAGCAATATTTTGCGCTTATACCTATAAAAGATGATGATAATCAGGTTGGCACGCTGGTTTTAGAGCTTAAGTCGAAGCGATTAGCAGAAGTAGGGGCTTTTCCTGAGCTGCTTGTTGACGGCAAAATAAGAGATGATCTAAAGATTGATGATTATTCCTACGCATACTATAAGGATAATCGCTTATTAAATCAACATGGGAAGTATGTTTACAACCTAAGAAATTATGATTTTATCGGAAAGTCTGGTGAATTTTTATTTGAAAATAAATCCGATAATGGCCGTCAGTATAACCATTTAATTTTTCAGGCCAATTCGCGTAGGCTTATTGTAGTAAGTAGGGAGCGGAGTACGATGCTCGATCAGCTTGCATCAGTTTCTTTTATATTTTTAGTTTTTCTATTCTTTGCAATCTTTTTATCTGTAATTCGCTGGCTTTGGTATGGGATGCTTCATTTTCATGTTAGTTGGCGCAACTTTAGATGGAACTACCTCATCAGAGCCAATAGAATGCTTTATAAAACTAGAATTCAGGTATCTATGGTTTTCGCTGTGGTAGTTACCTTGGTAGTTACTGGAATCATCACTTTTTATAATATTAGCGGGCAGTATCGCGAGCAGCAAGAAGAATTCGTGCTAGATAAATTAAATAAGATTTCTGCAGGTGTAAATAAACAATTGGTAATCAATGGGGCTATTTCTGCGGATGAAAGGACAGAAATTGCATTTAATACCTTCGCGGATATCAATGGTGTAGACCTTAATCTCTTTGATATGAGTGGACAATTGATTCTTTCTACGCAGCCCAAAATTTATGAAAATAAGTTGATTGCACCTAAAATGAATTCCTTATCCTTTTTATATCTCAATAGGCAACAGAAGTCGGAGTACATTAATACAGAGCGAATTGGCGAACTTTCATTTATTGTAGCCTATGTTCCAATTAGAAGTAGTAGCAATGAGGAAATTGCTTATTTGGGTTTGCCTTACTTTTCAAATGAAAAGGATTATGATGAGCGTATTGGGGTGTTTTTAAATGCTTTGATTAACGTATACGCTTTAGTATTCGTTGCAATTGGCTTTTTTGCGGTATTTG
The DNA here is from genome assembly GCA_044231315.1 of Daejeonella sp. Classification (GTDB taxonomy): domain Bacteria; phylum Bacteroidota; class Bacteroidia; order Sphingobacteriales; family Sphingobacteriaceae; genus Daejeonella. The sequence continues at coordinate 1,618 of JBIHZP010000119.1, forward strand.
TGGCCAACCGAATTACTAGTCCGCTAAGCCTCGTTCAAAAAAGCTTGCGTGAAACAAAAATAGGGCGCAAAAATGAACCTATTTTATGGAAGCGTAACGATGAAATTGGTAGTTTGGTTAGTGAGTACAATAATATGATTGCTGCCTTGGAGGAGAGTGCTCAAAAGCTGGCGATATCGGAGCGGGAGACCGCTTGGCGTGAAATGGCTCAGCAGGTGGCTCATGAAATTAAAAATCCACTTACGCCCCTCAAATTGGGTATTCAGCTTCTTGAAAGATCTTGGAGAGAGAAGGATCCTAACTTTGATGAAAAATTTGAGCGTTTTAATAAATCCTTTATTGAGCAAATTGATAGTCTGGCACATATTGCATCCGAGTTTTCAAGTTTTGCTAAAATGCCTGAAGCCGTTTTTGAGCGAGTAAATGTGAAGGAAATTATTGAGCAATCAATTGTTCTTTATCAACAGTCGGATCATGCCACGATTGTTTTGGATGATATGAGTGGCATTGAACTTCTAATTAAAGCAGATAAGGATCAGCTTTTGAGATGCTTTAATAATCTGATTAAGAACTCCGTTGAAGCACGTTTTGAGAAACGCAGGAGTATTATACGTATTCTTATTTATTGTAGAGAAGGCTTTGTCCACATTGAAATTAAGGATAATGGCGCAGGTATTCCGGAAGATTTGGGACAAAAAATATTTACCCCGAATTTTACTACTAAATCTTCAGGAACAGGCCTAGGACTTGCTTTTGTAAAACAAACGATTGAAAGTATTGGAGGAATTATCCAATTTAAAACAGTACCCGGCATCGGTACAACATTTTTTATATCCATTCCTTTAGATCGGGAAGGACTATAAAACACGATTTTTTTTATCTCAAACTAATCGTACCCTTACCCATTGAATATCCATCCGAATATAAGAGCACAGTATAATTACCTTTTTGAAAATTACCGCTGTTAGACCAGTCTATTGAATATGTTTTACCATCGTTAACAAATTCAATGGCTGATTTATAGGTATATTGAAGTTCTTCCTCTTCGGCATTAAAGATCCCATTGTTTTTAGCAATAATGAGATTCCCAATGGGATCTATAACTCTAAGGTAAATATTATGCATTCCTTTCTGTGCTAATGGATTTTGTACGATAGAGAAATTTATTCTTAATTTATCAGTACTACTGGCTCGGCTTGACGAATTTTCCTTGCCATTATTTTTAACATTTAGAGCCATTATAGACACATTTCCTGATTTTAGAGATGCGGCCACTTTTACTTTTATGTTGAGCTCTTCATTTTGTTTTTCAAGGTCGGAAGCCTTGAAACTAACCGAATCTACTGCTGATTTTAACTCATTTCGTTCTACAGTCAGATTGGCATTTCGATTTTTTAGTTCCTCTATTTCAGAGCGATATCTAGATACGAGATATTTTAATTGTTTAATTTCTTCTTGCGATTTTAAAAGCTGTTTTTGCGTTAGTTGGCCTTTCGACAAAGCGGCTCTTAGTCGTTCGATTTGTTTTCTTGCTTCTTCTTGTGAAGCTTGCATTCCTTCAGTCAGCTGAATATTAATACTGGTAGCATCATCCAGTTCGGCCTCAATTTTATCAATTTCGGTCTCCATTCTGGTTTTTTCGTCGCTAATGTTTACGATGCGCGCAGCACTCTTTTTATTTTGCAAGAACAAATAGGTATTAGTTCCTAGCAGGGCAATAATTACTGCAATTAAAAAATATATCTTATTTGAATCCCTCTGTATTGGTTTTTCTAGATTTTCCATTCGTTATTGCTGTGTTATTGATTTTAGGTGTTTCTAAACACATAGTTAAAACATCATTGAGGGCAAATATATTGTTTAGTAGCAATAATTAATGTTTAAGTCTTCATAAATCCTGATGAGGATCAGGATTAGCTTGCCATAAAATATAAATTCTCCGTCTTAGAGGCTTCAAGCATACATTAGATTATTATCTTTGCCTTCTTATCAGATCATTCTATGAAAAAATCCCTTTTATTTCTAATTGTGTTCCTTCTATCTTTGCCTTTTTGGGGCAATTCTCAAAATTTAACACCTCCAAAACGTGAATTTCGTGGCGTTTGGATTGCTACGGTGGCTAATATTGATTGGCCTTCAAAACCGGGGCTAAGTACAGATATTCAGAAGTTAGAATTGATTCGAATTTTAGATGCCCATCAAAAAACGGGGATAAATGCGGTCATGTTTCAAATTCGTCCGGCAACAGACGCACTTTATGGTAAGAGTCGCGAATTATGGAGTCGTTTTTTAACTGGGAGTCAGGGGAAAGCGCCATCACCATATTATGATCCATTAGAATTTGCCACTGATGAGGCACATAAAAGAGGGATGGAATTACATGCTTGGTTTAACCCATATCGTGCAACATTCGACCTAATTGACGCGAATACGAGTCCGAAGCATATTACCAAGCAGAAACCTGAATGGTTTTTCACCCATGGTGGCAAAAAACTATTTAATCCGGGATTACCAGAAGTGCGCCAATATATTGTGAGTGTAATTATGGACGTAGTAAGGAATTATGATATTGATGGGGTTCATTTTGATGATTATTTTTATCCCTATCCAGAAGCAAATCAGCCACTTAAGGATAATGAAACTTTTAGTAAATATGGCTCAAGCTTCAAAAATATTGACGATTGGCGACGCAATAATGTGGATACTTTAATTCATGTTCTTTCGGATAGCATACATACAGCAAAAAAGCACATGAAGTTCGGGGTAAGCCCCTTTGGTATTTGGCGCAATAAATCTCAGGATCCTTTAGGCTCAGTGAGTAATGGTTTTGATGGCTATGGGAAACTATATGCTGATGCGCGTAAATGGGTGCAAAAAGGCTGGTTAGATTATTTGAATCCACAGATTTATTTTCCTTTTGGCTATGCGGTGGCTCCCTATGATAAA
>JBIHZP010000120.1:0-4560 GCA_044231315.1 Daejeonella sp.
AAGATCTTCTTTCACTATACTGCAATAATCGGCCCGACACAAAAATATTTACTGGAAAATGCCTCGTTTTGGGTGGAAGTCATCAGATTAATCAACTAAATGCCGATTCTAGCTTTGGCGATTTATCTGCCGTATTAATCAAAAACTTGCCATTCTGGGCCGAATTCTATCGTACTCCTGAGATGTCGATTACCTTGATGGATAATTTCGAGGAGAAGATCGAAAAAATGGCTCGGGCCACCATCGATGTGAATGTGACTAATATTTCGGGGGTGCCCACCTGGAACATTGTTTTGGCAAAACGGATTCTTGAAATTACGGGTAAAGATAATCTACTTGAAGTTTGGCCCAACTTAGAGTTTTACTTCCACGGAGCGGTAAATTTTAAACCCTACCGCGAACAATTTAAAAAGCTGATTCCTTCGGATAGCATGTATTATTTGGAAACCTATAATGCATCGGAAGGATTTTTCGGTATTCAAGATCAGCCAAACTCGGAAGAGATGCTGCTCATGTTGGATTACGGCATTTACTATGAGTTTCTTCCTATGGAAGATATAAATAAGGAAGATCCAAAAACCTTAAGCCTTGATGAGGTGCAGCTAAATAAAAATTACGCTCTCATCATCTCCACAAATGCGGGTTTATGGCGATATATGATTGGTGATACCATTAAATTTACCTCACTAACACCGCATAGAATTCAAATCACAGGACGAACCAAGCATTTCATCAATGCCTTTGGGGAAGAATTAATTATAGATAATGCTGAAAAGGGGCTTTTAAAAGCCTGCTCCGAAACGGGTGCCATCATCCGAGATTATACAGCATGCCCAATTTATTTTAAAGGCAATAATGCTGGCGGACATGAGTGGATTATCGAATTCGAAGTAAAACCAGACAATCTCGAACGCTTTACCGATGTGATGGATCAAACTTTGAGAGAAATAAACTCAGATTATGATGCCAAGCGCTATAAAGATATGGCCCTCTCCAGACCAAAATTACACCTTGCCCCCGACGGCACATTTTACGAATGGATGAAAAGTCGCGGGAAGCTTGGCGGCCAACATAAAGTCCCACGCCTGGCGAATGATAGAGGGTATGTGGATGAGATTTTGAAATTGTTGTAGGGACAGGTCGAGACCTGTCCACACCTTTGCAATTTTTATGAATATTTACGATTATCCGGATATTTACGGACAGGTCGCGACCTGTCCCTACGGCATGGATCATCAACGAAGTTAAACCATACCATTCCCTCAATCAAACCTACCGCATAATAAATTTTTTATCTCGTGCTTACGTATCGAAATAAATTTATTTTATGCGGCATTACAAATACTATGTCTATATAATTACCAATCCGGATAAAACCTCCCTTTATGTTGGCGTAACTAACGATATCGAAAGAAGACTTTCTGAACATCACGCAAATAGAGGTAAATGGAAAAGTTTTGCTGGGAGGTATTTTTGTTATAATCTTATTTGGTTTGAACAATTCTCCCATATTAATGAAGCTATTATGCGCGAAAAAGAGATAAAAGGTTGGAGAAGAGAAAAGAAAGAACTCTTAATCGCTAAATCTAATCCTAATTGGAAAACGATAAAATTTTGATGTTAAAAACGATTTCCTTCAACCTGTCATCCCGAAACCTGCCCTTCAGCAGGTGAGGGAACTTCGTGGAAAAAAAACGAAAATTTGCATTAAAAGAACGAAGTTCCTTCACTCCGTTCAGGACGACAGGTTGCAAATCGCCTAAGAAAAATTGTATTTTACTTTTCAAATTTGCATTAATATCTACGAAGATCCTTCACTTCGTTCAGGATGACAGGTTGCAAATCGCCTAAGAACAAACAAATTTCAAACCTACCGCAAATCTGTCATCCCGAATCCTGCCCTTCAGCAGGTGAGGGAACTTCGTGAAAAGAAACGAAAATTTGCATTAATAAAACGATTTCCATCAACCGTTCAACACAACACCTGCACAACGCCAAAAAAACCTGTCATCCCGAAACCTGCCCTTCAGCAGGTGAGGGAAATCGTGAAAAAAAACGAAAATTTGCATTAATATCTACGAAGTTCCTTCACTCCGTTCAGGACGACAGGTGCACACCACCAAAAAAACATGTCATCCCGAATCCTGCCCTTCAGCAGGTGAGGGAAATCGTCAAAACCAATAAAAATTTGCATTAAAAAACCGAAGATCCTTCACTTCGTTCAGGATGACAGGTTGCGAAACGCCTAAGAAAAAATAAATTTAATCTGAACTACGATTTCAAACACAACACCTACCCCCTACCTTTTCACAATCCTTCCGGACAGGTCGCGAACTGTCCCTACGCCTTCTTCGGAAACATCAACGAGGCCACAACACTTGTGGTAAGAATAAATAAAATGATAAACAAGGAATGCACCGTCGTGAAACCCCACATACTCAACCAGTGATGGGCAAGCATTTTTATTCCGATAAACAACAATAAGACTGACAATCCCAACTTCAAATAGTGGAATTTATGGATCACATTTACCAAAAGGAAGAACATAGAACGTAATCCTAGGATGGCAAAGATATTCGAGAAAAATACGATGTAGGGATCTTTGGTTACAGCAAAAATTGCCGGAATAGAATCAACAGCAAAAATCAAATCGGTGAACTCAACAATCAATAAAACAATAAAAAGTGGGGTAACCATTTTTTTACCATCCACTTTAATGAAAAATTTATTGCCAACAAACTCAGGATAAACTGAGAAATATTTGGATGCAAAACGCACTACTTTGTGGTTCTCGGTATCGATTTTCTCTTCCTCATCCCTACTTAAGAACATACTTATTCCGGTATAAACTAAGAAAGCACCAAAAATATAAAGAATCCACTCGAAGCGATTAATTAGGGTTGATCCAAGGAAAATGAAACCAAAACGCATGAGTACTGCGCCAATAATACCCCAAAATAGCACTCTGTGATAATATTTCTCATCCACATTAAAGGCTGAAAATATAAGCACCATCACAAAAATATTATCAACCGAAAGCGCGTATTCAATCACATATCCAGTAATAAACTCGAGGCCTAAATTCTGTTTATAGATGGCCAAACTGGCGTCAAAATTGGCGGGGTTGAGGGTAATGTTGTGAAAATGACTAGTAGTAACCTCCTGTAATTGGGCAAAATTATCGATGCCATGCAGCAGATCCCCATTGGTGATAAGCAAAAAGTAAAAACCGAGTGCAAAACTCACCCAAATGAAGCTCATGATGGCCGCTTCTTTTAAGCTAACCTTATGATCCTTTTTATTGAAAAGTCCGAGGTCGATGGCAAGCATCAACACAATAAACAGCAAGAAGCTGCCAAAAAATAGATATTCGTTAGACATTTTTATTTTTTTCGTTCAGTAGTAAAGCGAATTAACTGTCCCAGTGCATCACGAGAGCTATTTTCTGGAAACTCATTTAATAATGCAAAAGCTTCATTTTGATAGTTCTCCATTTGAGAATTGGCGTAGGCCATTCCTCCACTGTTTCGCACAAAGCTAATAATCTCAGCAACCTTTTCCGCCTCCTCATTATGATTTTTAACTAGATTGATGATTCGCTTTTTTTCAGAGCTACTGGCTTGATTTAAGGCGTAAATTAAGGGGAGCGTAATCTTTTTCTCTTTGATGTCTATTCCCAATGGCTTTCCTACATCATCTGTACCAAAATCGAATAGGTCGTCTTTAATTTGGAAGGCAATACCCACTTTTTCACCAAAAAGCCTCATTTTTTCTACGGTTTCATCATCTGCACCTGCAGAAGCCGCACCACAAGCACAACAGGAGGCAATGAGGGAAGCGGTTTTCTGACGAATAACCTCATAATAAACCTTTTCATCAATATCAAGGCGACGAGCTTTTTCGATTTGCAGTAATTCTCCTTCACTCATCTGCTTCACCGCATCAGAAACAATTTTAAGTAAAGCAAAATCTCCATTATTTATGGATAAAAGCAAACCTTTTGATAAGAGGAAATCACCAACTAAAACAGCAATTTTATTTTTCCATAGTGCATTTACAGAGAAAAATCCTCTTCGCTGATACGAATTATCCACCACATCATCGTGAACAAGCGTGGCGGTATGTAGCAATTCAACAAGCGCGGCTCCGCGATGGGTAGCCTCCGTAATTCCACCACAAAGACTGGCAGAAAAAAATACAAACATGGGGCGAATTTGCTTGCCCTTACGTTTTACAATATAGTGGGTAATCCGATCAAGAAGCGGGACAGAACTTTGCATGGAAGCTTTGAACTTCCCTTCAAAGGTGTCCAGTTCTGCGGCTATGGGTTTTTTGATCTCGTTGAGACTCAGCATTAATTTCCGAAATCTTGGGTTATAATAATGCAGTAAAGATATTGAAAATTCAGCAATATGGTCAGTTAAGGCAATTTTAAATAAGCTATTATTTATTAAAATCTACAATATTGACAGAATTTTGATACTTTTGCATCCCTTGTAAAAGGCTAGGTCAATCATACTGGAGAGGTGTCAGAGTGGCCGAACGAGCGAGCTTGGAAAG
>JBIHZP010000121.1:0-4526 GCA_044231315.1 Daejeonella sp.
CTCCTCAACAGTGGCACCTGTACTCAACATATAATAAGCAAAACTATGACGACTAACATGGGAGGTAATTTTATCTATACCTATCCTTTTAGCAATACTTTTTAATCTGCTATTGTACTTGGCTCTCGCTCTATGTAGTTTATAGGTTTGATCTTTAGAAAGCTCTTTTTTATCCATAATTCTCAAGTCCTTAAAATCCTCGTGATTCAGATAATCAAAAACCAATCCACTTGGCTTCTCCCCCATTATGATACACATTGAATTTGCTACCTGTTGCTCAACTCTTAACATCACTTCCTTAAGCACCTTTAATCTCCTTGCATTATCATTACTCCTATCTGCAATCAAGTATTTCTCAAATTGGAATAGATCCTCAATAGTTAAGTCAGCTAGGGGCTTCTTTAAAGAATTAACATTTATCAACTCTTCTACCTCATATGCCATTAAATCAATGTCCCCTAGCGGGTTCTCTATTATAGCTGTATTATACTCTATTGGATAAAAATAACCCAACATCTTACAAGCCTTGAAGAAAAATGGAATACTAATTTTTCTACCACTTTTTTTAACTACAAACTCAATTCTCCCTTTTGTAAAGTGTTTATAATTGAGTAGCAAAATATCACTAACCCTTAATCCACTAGAAAAGAACTGAAATAAGAAATGATGTTTAGCCTCCATTGATTTATCAGATGTATTAACTGACTCGTATGAATAATTTATTAGTCGGTCAATTTCTGCAGGATATAACATTTTTGGTTCTACATCTTCAAATTCATTAATACCAACTGTATAGTGTATAGTTTTGATTTCCTCCTTCTCTGGATTCAATTCATTATATCTTTTTACGAAGGTCTGGATAGTAATTATATAATTGAATACCGTTTTAGTTCTCTTGATTACAGCTTTATCTCGGTTCTTATATTGTCTGTTAAACACCCATTTCTTATACCCATTAATAAAATCAATTTTACGCAGCTCCTCAAATGGTAGCTCACTAAAGCCCAACTCATCATTAACATATTTCTTGAGGGACTTTAATATTGTTGTGTATTTTATCTTTGTTCCTTCGTTAGTGTAATTCTTGTCTAAATAATTAGTAGCGAACTCAATAAAGCAATCTCTATTGGTTCTCACTGCCCTTTTGTTAGCACCCAAAAAATCTGACTTATGTTGATTTAAGATGAAATTATATTTTTCGTGGTCTGTATCTACACTAACTCTAACCTGTTGCTTTTTTTCGTCCCATAATTTTATTGGGATCTTAATTTTAAGTGAGTCCCTGCTAATGGGTGTTCGGTCATCATATACCGCTTTATAGATAGTCCCTATCTTGGGGTTATTTTTTGATTTTCTTATGAAAAAAAATTGATACATTTTACTTTTTACTAATTGTGAATAGATCATCTGCGCCTGTTGATTTACTAACTCCAACACGCACCCTTACCTTTTCTCTCTGTAATCTTTTTAAGGCATAATACCTTTTAAGTCCTTTTATTATCAATAAATCCTTATTTACTGTAAGCTCTTCATCAATCTCTCCTGCCTCTATCTTGTCTGCAATATTCAAAATCACTCTTAATTTTAATGGTGGCATCATTTTGGGTAGTTTCAGTTTATCCAACGGCACTTCCATCTCGTTGTCTTGCAACAACTGCTGAAGCAGCACATTGGTTTCTTGTGTGTCTCCTGTTAAGATATGATTGCCGTACCGATCCATTTTCTTGATTGAGGGAGCAGTAGAGAATGCTAATATAATTACCATTCACGCTTACAACTGCTCGGGTTGAAAAATGGCGGTGCCGGAACACCGCCATGGGTTGATAATTACATTGGTTTATTGGTTTTTTTAGCTGCTCGAGCTCTTCTTCCAACCGAACTCTTTGAGGTGCTAATATTACCTGGGTCTGTAATTTTAACAGAAACTGACTTACCAACCTTCGCACTAATTACTGCACCTACTTTGGTTTTAACTTTATTAAAGGTTCTCTTTTCTGAAGTGTATCCTATATATCGTCTATTCAATAAAGTAGATACTTGAGCAACATCGTGCTTCATAGATAAATCAACAACTAAATCGCCTGGTCTTGTTGTTAATTTGATTGGCAAAAAAGCAGCAGGATTATCAAAAGCATACCTTGAACCATCTTCCTTTGAAAAATCCTTCCCACTTGGTAGGTTGCTAGATTTAATAAAGTTTTGATATAGCTCGGCATCAAGATAGTTAGAGCAAGTTTTAAATGCGTATGATTTTTCATCAACACCCTTCATATCTCCTTCGTTAATTAATAACTTTGGAATAGTATAACTTGTAGAATATTTTCTTACAAACCAAAGCATCATATCAACACCATCGACAAGTTGATATTTTGCGTCCTTTGATGTTAAAGATTTACGAGTGATGTAAATCGTTTGCTTGTAAAATAAATCGTTCTCCTTTTCAATTGCATCAATAACAATATTAGACATTTGTTGAGCATATCCACTACCGTTATAATACTCGCTTAACGAAACAAATACATTCCCTCTTTTGTTTAATCTTGTGGTAATAAAATCCTTGATTAAAAAGGAATGTTTTGTAGAGTAATTTATCAATCTTGTATATAATATCTCTGTATTCTTGCCCTTTGCTTCAAAATCGTTAGGCATAGGATCAATATGGTAAAATAAAGTTTTTATCTCTTCGTCCTTTAATTTCAACAAGAGATCCTCCTTTTCACCATTAAAGATTTCAACCTTCTGCTCACTTTCAGGAAGAATAAATGAACCCTCATAAGGCTTCTTCAATAGTTCTGCATTCTCAATTTTTTGTAATGCAGTTTTAGGATTTAAATCCATCTTCTTTACATCTTTAAGAATTTCTGAATACTCTGCATTATTGATTTCCATAATCTGTTTAAGAATGCCTACGGCAACATTCTTCTCCAGCAACCAATAAGCCATTGGGAAACCCTCCATATCGTTTTTCAAAATCCATTCAACATCACGAATTGTTTTGTCGTCTTTAAAACGACAACCAGTTCGCTTTCTTATTTCGTCATAACGATTGTACGCTACTAGTGTTGTAGCTTTTTGACCCTGTTTTAAACCAAATGTCTCAAATGAAACTAATAAGTCGGTACGCTTGTCTCTCCAAGTTTTTTCACGAGCATGATTTAATGCCACACGATTTTCAACCGTTGCATCTAACTCTGAAATAATAACTGGAACTTTTTGAATACCCAACTTAACTGCCACTTTTAATCTTCTGTAGCAATCAATAGGTATTCCGTCTCTAGATAAAGTACCAGCCACCAACCAACCATTTGCATCTAATTCGGCTTCCATATCTTTTAGGTTGCCAAGCTCATAAAGAGCTGCTAAGTCCGAGGGAATTAATTTTTCTAACTCCGCCGGATTTTTATAATCAATTTTCATATAAATTGTATTAATTGTTTTGAAATATGGGTGTATGTAGATTCTGCTACTACACCCTTTTTTGTGCGACTTAACCGCGTGCGAAATGTCCCACTTGACTGGGCTTCTGTTTTTTACAATCATAATTGTCTAGTTTATTTGTTTAAAATCATATCACATTATTTTTGTGATATATATTTTGAGCTAAAAAAAAGGTTCTCCATCAAACCTTAGTTTTTATTTAGCTCCTCTAAAAAATTTAAAGTCATTTACTTTTATTGGTTTAGTAATTGGGTTTCCCATTTTAGAACTCATTAGTTCAAAAAGTTTCCATCGTGCTTCATCTATAACCTCTTGCCTTTTTTCTATTGCCTTTATATTAGTACCATATTCTTTTAATTCTCCTAAATAAACTTTAACCTCACTTCTTTTGATCCTAGTATCAAAGAATGCCGCCCGTGCCGTTAAGTATGTTATAGAACCTACTTTTCGCTTCTGCTTTAAAATACCCAATTTAGGTTCTATGTTTAATAAACATCGGAGTTGGATTATATTAATTTCAGTTTTTGCTAATATTTCCATCGCGTTCATAGACTGGTGTAAAACCTTATAATAAACATCTTTAGCCTTTCTCAACTCTTCTTTTACAATTTCGTATTCCTCTATTATAAATTTGTCTGCATCACTTGGAATTAGGGTAGGTTTATCGTTCCCTAAAAAAGATTGAAATGCGTCTGCTTGACCCACCCTACCTGTTAAACCAATAATTACTCCGTTCGCCTTATTATCTTTCATTTTGTTAGATTGATAAAACGAAGGTCAGTAGAAATATTCATATCACCAAATTTTTGTGCTACTATTTTTTACCTTCCGGTTTATTCCTTTTAGTGCATATTAAAGTGTGCTGCACCGTGTGCTGCAAAACCCGATTTACCTACACACTTACTACACACTTTTGGGTTGTTTTACATCTAAATCCAGTCAAAATACCCCTAAAATTGGTATAGGTGTTTCCTAAACACTAGATCCAAGTTCGATTCTTGGCGAGACCACAAACCCTCGTAGCGTCAGCTGCGGGGGTTTATTTTGTGAATATGCGAAACAAGCTTGCTTGTATGAGCAGATGAACA
>JBIHZP010000122.1:0-4501 GCA_044231315.1 Daejeonella sp.
GGATTTGATTGGGAAGAAAAAGCCCATGTTTGGGAAAAAGTAGAGGAAGAGCTTCAAGAATTCAGAAATGAGTTTAACACCCTTGAAAATAAAGCCATTGATAAAGAAAAAGCCGAAGGAGAATTTGGCGATTTACTTTTTTCTTTAATAAATTATGCTCGGTTTATCGATATTAACCCTGAAGATGCTCTAGAAAGAACAAATAAAAAATTTATTAAACGTTTTCAATATCTAGAAAGCAAGGCAAAAGAACTTGGCAAAAACCTAAAAGATATGAGCTTGGCAGAAATGGATATTTTTTGGAATGAAGCTAAAAATATCTAATTCCTAAAGATCAATATCCTTTTATTTCCATTAAAATCATAGAAATTAGATTACTTAAAACGGATTGCTTTAAGTGGAGAAATGCGACTAACCAAGAGCGAAGGAATTAAAAGCACTAACAGACTAATTATTAGCGTTCCGGCATTTAGTAAAAGGATATCTTGAACATCGAGCTGAACAGGGACAAAGCTCATGTAGTAAGAAGCTTGATCAAGGGTAAAAAAATGAGTATTAAGCTGAAAAAGTCCCAAACCGATGCCTAAAACATTCCCGCTCAACAAGCCAATTCCAATTAAATAACTAGCATTGTACAAAAATATTTTTCGAATTTCCCAATTCGAGCTACCTAAAGCTTTGAGAATTCCAATCATGTTGGTTCGTTCTAAAATCATAATGAGTAGTGCTGAAATCATGTTAATTACAGCCACAGCAATCATCAAAATTAATATCACCTGGGTATTCACATCCAGAAGAGAAAGCCATTCAAATATGGCAGGATAATATTGTTTGATCGAATAGGATTTAAGGTCAACGCTAAGATCATCATAAACTCTAGCCTCAATTTGATCGAGCTCTTCAAAATTATCAACTCTCAACTCATAACCACCTACTTGATCCGCACTCCAATTATTGAGACTTCGAATCAAGTTTATATCTCCAATCACAAAAACTTCATCAACTTCCTCGACTCCCAAATTATAGATTCCAACGATTTCAAATTTTCTTTTTCGTAAGGAATTCTCGATAAAATACATGAGAAAATCATCCCCAACCTTCAAATTAAGTCGATCGGCGATGAATTTTGAAATCAATATTTGCGATTTAGATTTTACAGAATCAGAGAAATCAATGAATTTACCATCCACAAGAATATCTTCAAAATACTGGCTATTATAGCTTTTATCTAATCCTTTGAGAACTACCCCCTCCGCTTGATCACCTGCATTGATTATTCCCGGCTTAGTAGCAAAAGGCTGAATAAATTTAATCCCCTCAGTCGTACTAATTGTTGAACTGTCATCGTCAGATAAACTAAAAGGAGTATTTTCATAGGATGCATTCAGATTAAGCTTGGAAATCTGTATATCACCAGAAAAACCTCTAACCTTCTCCCTAATTTCAGTTTTGAATCCTTTAACAATGGCAACAGACAAGATCATAACGGCAAGTCCGAGCATAATTCCAAGAATTGCAATTCTCACAATTAGCTTTGAAAAGGTACGTTTTGAGTTAAACGTGATTCGCTTGGCGATGAAAAAAGGTAAATTCAATTCTGAAAAGGTTTTTTTTGTACCTTAGCAAAGATGCATTTTTTTTAATTTCGTTTTAAAAACAATTCATTCCAAACGTTCAATTTTGAATAATAATTTGATAAAATATGTCCCGTATCACTCATTTAATTTTTACAGCATGCCTTTTAATCGGCTTTAACAGTTCAGCACAACAAATTCAAGTTGGAAGAAATAATGTTCCAGACCCAAAAAATGTGAGTGTAGAGAATATTGACAGAATTAAGGGTAAAATTAAAACAGGTGCAGAACAGACTGAACTTTACTTGCCTTATTTGAAGGGGAAGCGCGTTGGCATGGTTGTCAATCCGACCTCCATAATTGGAAACACAACCCTTGTGGATAGCTTATTAGCTCTAGGTGTTAAAATCGTCAAAATTTTTGGTCCAGAGCATGGTTTCCGTGGAGATGCTAGTGCAGGAATTCACGTAGAAAATAGCATTGATGAAAAAACTGGTATTCCAGCAATTTCACTTTATGGTAAATATAATAAACCAAGCAAGGAAGATCTTGCCGATGTTGATCTATTGATTTATGACATTCAAGATGTGGGGGTAAGATTTTACACCTATATCAATACATTGCAGCACGTAATGGAAGCATGCGCAGATAATAACAAGGAATTGTTAATTCTTGACCGCCCTAATCCAAATGGATATTATGTAGACGGACCTATTCTTGATCCGAAATTGAAGTCGGGAGTAGGAATTAATCCAATTCCTATCACCCACGGACTAACCATAGCTGAGTATGCTCAGATGCTAAATGGTGAAGGTTGGTTGGCTAATAAGGCGATCTGCAAAATAAAAATAATTAAGAATGCAAACTATACTCATTCAATGCCTTATGTATTACCAGTAAAGCCATCTCCAAACTTAAATACTGCACAATCTATTTTATTGTATCCCACATTATGTCTATTTGAAGGAACGATAATTAGTCAGGGGCGCGGTACTTACTTCCCCTTCAGCATTCTTGGAAATCCTGATTTAAAGGGTAAATATAAATTCTCTTTTACGCCCACGGGAATTAAAGGAATGAGTGAAACACCATTACACATGGACTTGGAATGCTATGGCTTAGATCTTCGTCAATACAGCGCAAATAAAATCCGCAAAGAAGCAAAAATCAATCTAGCTTGGTTAATTGAAATGTATAATGCCTACCCTTACAAAGAAAAATTCTTTGATTTTAAGCAAAGTAAGCAAATGGGTAATTTCGATAAACTTGCTGGAACATATGATTTAAAGCAGCAAATTATTGCAGGTAAAACCGAGGAAGAAATTCGTCTAAGCTGGGAACCTGGATTATCTCAATATAAGATCATGCGTAAAAAGTATTTACTTTATCAATAAAAACCTCATTTAACACTATTTTTTATCGGAGGTGATGTTTTAAGCCAATTTTATAGAAGCCTAAAACATCACCTCTAATTATTAAAATTAAATTGAATTCTCTTTTATGAAAATCGTTTTCATGGGTACGCCTGATTTCGCTGTTGCATCCTTAAATGCATTACTGGAAGCAGGGTTTAATATTGTTGGTGTTGTTACCGCTCCTGATAAACCCTCTGGCAGAGGACAGAAGATCAATGAATCTGCAGTGAAGCAGTACGCTCAAGAAAAAGGCTTGAAAATATTACAGCCAGTAAAACTGAAGGATCCTGAATTTGTGAAGGAGCTAGGTTTATTAGAGGCCGATTTACAGGTGGTTGTCGCTTTTAGGATGCTCCCTGAAATTGTCTGGAACATGCCACAAAAAGGTACAATAAATCTTCATGGATCCCTCCTACCACAATATCGAGGTGCAGCACCAATCAATTGGGCGATAATAAATGGTGAAAGGAAAAGTGGTGTTACTACCTTTTTGCTAAAGCAGGAGATTGACACTGGTGATATTTTATTTTCGGAAAGTGTTAAAATTGAAGATGAAGATACGGCGGGCGACCTTCATGACAAATTAATGCTTATTGGAGCTAAATTACTTGTTAAAACGGTGAAAGCTATAGAATCAGGTGATTATAGAGAAATTCCCCAAGATAAAATGGAAGGGGAAAATCTAAAATCGGCACCGAAAATCTTTAGAGAAGATTGTCTGATTGATTGGAATCAAAAGGTAAGAAAAATCCATAATCATATCCGCGGATTAAGTCCCTATCCAGCAGCATTTTGTTATTTTCAAGAAAAAGTGCTCAAAATTTACCAAGCAGAATTTGAAGAAAAAAATCATAATTCTACAATAGGAAGCATCGAAACGGATCATAAAACGACACTTAAATTTGCCTGCTTGGATGGATTTATTTCTGTTAAGGAATTACAACTGGAAGGTAAAAAGAAAATGAAAGTTGATGAATTTTTGAGGGGCGTTCGCTTATAAGAATTAAAGTTGGTTTAATTTCTCACTCAAAAACTTTCCTACTTCATTAAAATAGCGTTTATTATTGTAACCCATTACCCATTGAATACCTTTAGTGGCATTTGTTATGAATACTTCATCTGCTTCATTTAAAATATCAGGATTCACCTGAGCTTCAATAAGTTCTATGCCATTTTCTTTAGCCAAACGCATAATAACTTGTCGCATAACCCCGCCGATACACCCTTCATTGAGGGCGGGCGTATATACTTTTCTATCATACACCACGAAAACATTGCTACTTATCGACTCGCACAAGAAACCGTGTTGATTTAAAATCATGACCTCATCCAGCCCATGCTGCTTTTTATAAACCCCCGCTAATACGTAAACTAGTGAATTACAAGTTTTAAGATTTGCTAAAATATTTACAGGCTTAGTCAGTTCATCAAAAACATCAATAATGAGTCCCTTTTGATTAAAAGTGTACTGACTTTCACAGAGCATCTGACTTTCCAAAACATAAGCCATTT
>JBIHZP010000123.1:0-4500 GCA_044231315.1 Daejeonella sp.
CCCGGATATTTCAATAATTGTTTGGCTCGGTTAATTTTTTCGGAAAGAATGAAATCATTTGGACTCATCCCCAATTCACGTTTGAACAACCTATAAAACGTAGCCTTACTCATGCATGCTTTATCACTCAGGCTCTTTATACTTAACTTTTGATTAAGGTTGGCTTTAATATATTCAGTGACATAATTTAAGGGCTTGTTATTGACTAGCTTTTTATCTGAAGTAAGACTTAAATGATTCTGATTTTGCATTACCCTAACCAGTAATTCTTTTATTGAAAGATCCACCAAAATGTCTTTCGATCTCGACATATCTGTGGAAATCCTAATGACCTTATTAATAAGATTGCATATCTCTTCATTATTGTTAAAATGAATTTGTCCGTAATCCAAGCCCCACTGATCCAAACCCGAATTTTTAGGATAAAATTCATTTAAATAATTAATGGTTTTTTTAATCTGATCCTGATCAATGGCCAAGGCAACACATTGGGTAGGATTATCATCTGCTGCCTCAGGAAAATCGATTCTCATAGTTACCCCGGGAGGAACGATGACTGACTGACCCGGCAAATAATCGAATCCAACCTTGTCCATTAAATGCATCACCTTTTTACCTTTCAGCATACTCGTAATCACAAAATCGTTGAATGTTAAAGGCACCTCCAATGATTTAGAATAGGTTTCAAAAACATTTAACTCACACCTATCGAGTGCATAAACTGATCGATTTTCAACGAGCGTCTGTAGATTGTTTCTTTTTGTCAGACTTACCTTATCTAATAAATGAAGCATACGACTTAATTAATAGGTTAGTAATGAAAAAACAGCTGGTGATGATATTTAATTAATATTCCCAATATACTGAAACTATATTACTATTACTTGCAACTATTGTACTATCTCTTAGATCTATTAGGCATTATTTTTGATTATACTAATAATTATATTCCTAAGAATGAGAAGATCTCGACAAGATTTCTTCTTTCTTAGAGACAAAAAAAACTCATTATGGAAAATTTATTAAAACGTCCGACATTTAAACCCCATTACGACAATTACATAGGTGGAAAATTTATTCCACCGGTAAAAGGAGTTTATTTCGACAATATTTCGCCAATTGATGGTAAAGTATTTACAAAGGCAGCAAGATCTAGCAAAGAAGATATTGACCTTGCTTTAGATGCCGCACATGAAGCCTTTAAAACATGGAGTAAAAGCTCCCCTACCTACCGAAGTAATATTCTCTTAAAGATTGCTGATAAAATTGAAGCTAATCTCGAATACCTCGCAATTGTTGAAACCATTGAAAATGGCAAGGCTGTTAGAGAAACGCTTGCAGCAGATCTCCCATTGATTGTAGACCATTTCAGATATTTTGCAGGTGCTATTAGAGCTGATGAAGGAACTATTTCTGAACATGATGAACATACTGTTAGCATTGCTTTGCATGAGCCAATTGGAGTCGTGGGACAAATTGTTCCGTGGAATTTCCCATTGCTAATGGCTACCTGGAAAATTGCACCTGCATTGGCAGCAGGATGCTGTACCGTAGTCAAACCTGCTGAGCAGACACCTGCATCTATTATGATACTGATGGAACTGATTGGCGACCTTTTGCCTCCGGGAGTTTTAAATGTGGTAAATGGTTATGGAATTGAAGCAGGTAAGGCATTAGCAACCTCACCAAAAATTTCAAAAATTGCCTTTACAGGAAGCACCACTTCCGGCAGATTGATTATGCAATATGCAGCAGAAAACATTATCCCTTCCACTATGGAACTTGGGGGTAAATCACCAAATATCTTTTTTGAATCTGTTGCCAATGAAGATGATGAGTTTTTCGACAAGGCAGTAGAAGGTGCTGTAATGTTTGCATTAAACCAGGGAGAAGTTTGTACTTGCCCTTCTAGAATGCTCATTCAGGAAAGCATTTACGATAAATTTATTGCTCGTGTAATTGAACGCACCAAAGCCATTAAAACCCTCCATCCATTAGATAAAACGAGCATGATGGGAGCTCAAACGTCAAACGAACAATACCAAAAAATTCTTTCCTATCTAAAAATCGGGAAAGATGAAGGTGCTGAAGTACTTACAGGAGGGTCGGCTAATAAATTAGAAGGAGAATTAGCGACTGGTTATTATATTGAACCAACCATTTTAAAAGGTCATAATAAAATGCGCATTTTCCAGGAAGAAATTTTCGGCCCGGTAGTGTGTGTTACAACCTTTAAAACCGTTGAAGAAGCGATTGAAATTGCAAATGATACACTTTACGGACTAGGAGCAGGTGTTTGGACTAGAGATGCCCATCAGTTATACCAGGTACCAAGAGCAATTCAGGCTGGTAGAATTTGGGTAAACCAATACCATGCATACCCGGCACATGCACCATTTGGTGGTTATAAAAAATCAGGATTTGGTCGTGAAAATCACAAAATGATGCTCGATCATTACCGAAGCACTAAAAATATGCTGATTTCTTACGATAAGAATAAATTGGGATTCTATTAATTAATCATCAATTACAGCATTTAATTCTGAATGAGCTAGACTCATTCAGGATTTTTTTTATTTGTAAACAATTGTTTTAAAAATGGTAAAGTTTGCAGAAACTCATGTTCATTCCGAATTAAGATCGGCAAGCTCATGCATTTTCATTAAAATAAACTTAGTAAGATGAGCATTAATAGAATAGATGCAACACCCAGAGCACTTGAAATTATCCAACAGCTAAAAAATGAGCATGGAGAACTAATGTTCCATCAAAGCGGAGGTTGCTGCGAAGGCTCCTATCCACATTGTTTTGAAAAGGGCGGGTTCTTAGTGGGTTCTAATGATGTTTGTATCGGCAAAATTGCAGGATGTGAATTTTATATGGCGAAAGACCAGTTTGAATATTGGCGGCATACCCATCTTACTCTCGATGTAATTGAGGGTAGAGCAGCCAGTTTTTCACTAGAAGCCACGCTCGATGTCGGATTTTTAATACAATCTAAGTTATTTACTGAAAGTGAATTGGCCGACCTGGAGCCAATTGTTGAATCTGAATAATAATGAACTAAAACCAATCTCTATGAATGAAAGAAGCCGCATCCTAAATTTTAGGATGCGGCTTCTTTTTTATGATTTTTGATCTATTAAGGTATTGTTATTAGCAAATAGTGACCTAGGCTTTATTCAACATCGCCTTCCTTAAAGCTGTAGTGGTTTTATGATCGCCTGTATGACTCCAACCGGGAGGCATGAACAGATAAAAGAACTTGTTTTTTAAACCTGGGGCATACCAAACATCCTTAGCCAAGGCGGTAATTTCTCCAAAATAAGCATCTAGGAAACTATTGGGTTTAATCTCCCTAGTAATTCCATATTCAATCTTAATTTCATCCTTTTCAGGCTGGTAAGTTTTAAAAACCTTATCCCAGATATTTAATAAATTACAATAATTGGTATCCATGTATTCAAGATTCTTCGCATGATGAACACGATGATGCGCAGGGCTTAAAATAAATTTACCGAGGACACCCAGTCGCGCATTCTTCATCACCGATTCACCAATATGAATAAATGAGCCATAGGTACCATCAATAAACATAATCACAAATAACATCGTTGGAGGAACCCCTGCAAGCATACAAATGGAGGTTCTGATAATGTCTGCATAGGGTCCTTCAAGAAAAAAATGGGAATAAGAAACAGCTAGATTCATTCCCTCCGGCGCATGGTGAGTGGAATGCAGGCACCAAAACAGCCTAACTTTATGTGCCAAAAAATGGTAGATAAAGTGAGCGAATTCCCAAATGATATAACCGTAAATAAACCAATACCAGGTAAATGAAATGGAAATGATAGCATAATCTTGAAACAGTCCGATACAGAAAATAGTCATTCCAATGGATATATATCTCCCCAAAACGGAATTCAGCAAATAGCTAAAAAAGGATATTTTATACTCTACTACATGGAATTTCTTGTAAAGTAAGCCCCTAATAAGCTCAAAAACCAATATAATTGGCAAAATAGGTGCTATAAATGAGGTAATACCTTGATAAGTTGAAAGCGAGGAATAATCGCCACTTTTAATGATTTTTAAGAATCCATCAATCCCGAAAAAACCTTTGATCTGTTCAATAATTATTTCTAAAAACTCCATAAAACCTTTTAATATTAATTTTCGCTTAAGACTGAATTAAAAATATAGTTTAAAAGGCATATTGCAAAATTTTTATTGAATGGAGACAATTGTGAACATTAAATCCCAGAAAATAATAAATATTTTTCGGAGAAGTATTTCTTGCCTCTCTACTTTTATCCTTAGCGGCAAGGTGGAGAATTATTTTATGCTAAACTTACCTAATGCCAAATCATCCCACACGATATTACATTCTATTTACACAAAGCTCTACAGCTTTCATTAATTTTACAACATTATAATTTTCATCTACACAAACCTCTGAATGGAAAACAATGAAGAAAAGCCTGATTTAGTAGTCTGGGA
>JBIHZP010000125.1:0-4406 GCA_044231315.1 Daejeonella sp.
AATCGAACGATATTCCAATTATTTAATAATACATCTTTCATGATTATAGCCTTCTTATATTTATTATTTATACAAAGGTAATGCCTAAGATTTCGATCGTAAGTAACAAAGGTTACAAATGAAATCGCTTAAAATGGATTGTTTTAAAAAAAGTCTGATTAGTACACAGGCACACAATAGTCGCTTTTCCAAAAGCTTTTGGCGGTGCAGCACATCCTATGATTGGCAATGATTCCTGCAATGGCTGTAATGGCTGCCACTATGTAAAGAGTCTGATTTATTCCAAATATATCCGCTAGGAACCCGCTCAATATTGCTCCAATTACATAGCCGCTATCACGCCAGAGGCGGAAAATACTTAAGCTTTCGGCGCGTTGTTTAGGATGTGTTCCTTCGGCAATGACGGATAGAAAATTAGGATAGACTAAAGCCGTTCCGAAACCAAGGAGAATAGAGGCCAGAATTAAAAAGGGGAGCGTAGAGGCAAGAGCAATAATTAGAATAGCGAATGCTTGAATTAACATTCCGGCGGTAATAATTTGCTTTTTGCAGTGACTATCGCCTAATTTACCAGTAAAAAGTTGAGAGATGCCCCAAACAGCGGGATAAATGGCAGCAATTAAGCCAATTTGAGTAATGCTAAATCCTCTTTGAATCAATAGCATTGGCAGCAGGCCCCAAACTACTCCATCATTTAGATTATTAACTAGGCCATTTAAGCTTACAGAACCTAAATTCTGATGCTTCCAACTTGTTTCCTTCCATACATTATCAAAAAGAGGGAGTTTACTTATCAGACTTTCTGTTTGTACGAAATGCGTGGTATCTTTCACTAAGAAAATTGTAATTAACAATCCGGCAAAGGCAAATAATATCCCCGGAATAAAAGGGAAATAAGCATAGCCATAATCTGAGGCGATGGAGCTCGCCAACCAGGCGGCAAGACCAACTGAAAGATAACCTGCAAATTCATTAATTCCCATGGCCAAGCCACGATTTTTCCCACCTACCAAATCAATTTTCATGATTACTGTAGAGCTCCATGCTAGTCCCTGGTTAATACCCAACAAAATATTAGCAGCAATTACCCAATTCCAATTGGGAGCATACATGAGCATAAAAGGGACTGGAAGAGCGAAAATCCAACCGATTATAAGAATAGATTTACGATTAAACCTTTTACTGAGTTGAGAAACAGCGTAATTGCTAAGTGATTTACTAATTCCGAATGCGATAATAAAAGACATTAAAGCTGCATTGGCATTAAGTCCGAATTCCACATTACCAAAACCAGGCATAATGGATCGTTCTAAACCAATCATGGCACCCACAAAGGCATTCACCAATACGAGTAATGCAAATTGATATTTATTTTCTTTTAAGCCTTGCATGCAACAGTAATATACGGAAATAGAATTAAAAAAAACAATTATTGGGAGCGGTGCTCCCAATAATTGTTTTAATAGGCATTATGTAGAGAAAACTATTAAGAATGCATGGTTTTACTTTGGCAAACAAAATCTGTTTTTGGAACAGTAGTTTCAGTAATTGCCTTAAAGCCTCCAGCTATTTCAGTAAAATTTCTATAGCCACGAGCCTGAAGAATAGAGGCTGCCACCATACTTCTATAGCCACCAGCACAGTGTATAAAGAAGTGTTCTTTTGGGTTCACATCTTTAATCCAGTCGTTGATAAAGTCGAGCGGTCTGTTAAATGCTTCCTCAACATGCTCAGCAGAATATTCGCTTTCTCTTCTTAAGTCTACCACTTTATCTTGCCCAATTTTAACTTCATTAGCAAATTGCTGTGCAGTGATACGATCTACGATATCAGCTTGCTTACCAGATTTTAACCATGCTTCGAAACCACCTTTCAAGTGACCAAGTACATTGTCAAATCCAACACGGCTTAAGCGTGTGATGGCTTCTTCTTCTTTACCTTCATCCGTAACCAAAAGGATGGCTTGCTTTACATCAACAATAAGTGCACCTACCCAAGGGGCGAAATCACCATCTAAACCAATATTTATTGATTGAGGAATAAAGCCGCGATAGAAAATACTATTATCTCTAGTATCTAGAATTAGGGCGTCTGTAGATTCGGCAGCGACTTCAAACTCATCCGGACTTAAAGCTTTCATGCCATGGTTTAGAACAGTTTCGAAGCTTTCATAGCCCTTTTTGTTCATAGCCACATTTAATCCAAAATAAGCAGGTGGAGGTGTTAAACCATCCGTCACGGCCTTCACAAATGCTTCTTTATTTGGCTGATTAAGCGCATAATTCATACGCTTTTGATTACCCAAAGTATCAACGGTTTCAGTCATCATATTTTTGCCACAAGCACTGCCTGCACCATGTGCCGGATAAACAATAACATCATCTGCAAGCGGCATAATTTTGTTCATCAAGCTCTCGTAAAGTAAGCCTGCAAGCTCTTCCATAGTCATGTTAGCGGCTTTTTGAGCCAGATCTGGGCGACCAACATCACCGAGAAAGAGTGTGTCACCACTAAAGATGCAATGATCTTTACCACTCTCATCCTTGAGCAAAAAAGTAGTGCTTTCCATTGTATGACCTGGGGTATGTAAAACCTTAACTGTTAGGTCACCCACTTTAAACTCCTGTCCATCAGTAGCAGAAATACAATCGAATTCACAAGTTGCATTCGGTCCGTAAACAATAGGAGCACCAGTTTCTTTACTTAGATCCACATGCCCACTCACGAAATCGGCATGAAAATGAGTTTCAAAAATATATTTGAGTTTAACCCCATCTTTTGTAAGCCTATCTAAGTAGGGCTTAACTTCGCGAAGAGGATCGATAATGGCAGCTTCGCCATTGCTTGTGATGTAATATGCACCTTGTGCTAAACATCCAGTGTAAATCTGTTCTATTTTCATGATCATTATTTAACTAAACAAAAATCGCGAATAATGAAGCTTGATTTTGTAACATTTGTTGCACATAAAAAAAGCTGCCAAAAATAATTTGGCAGCTTTTCAATAACGATTGGAAAGAATACTTAGGACACTAAGGGTTCTCCCTTATTTACCCATTCATTAATACCTCCAGAGTAGTTTGAGATATTATTGAAACCATTTTTTATAAGGATTGAATAAGCAATTGCGGCTCTATCGCCACCCTGACAGTGGATCAATACTTTTTTATCTTTACTGATTTTATCCAAATTTTGGGGCAATGTACCTACAAACACATTGTCGGCATGAGCGATATGGCCAGAGTTATATTCAGATACACCTCTAAGATCCACGATTTGCACATCTTCCTTCATCAAGTTTTTGGCCTCTTCAATTGAAATTACGTTTGCTTTTTCCAACTTACCACCAGCATCCGTCCAGACTGAAGTGGAAGGAACATAGCCATAGATATTATCTAATCCGATACGCATCAATTTCCTAGTGAGATCATCCAACTGAGATTCGTCGGCTAAGATGATAAATTGCTCATCATACTTTAGGAACCATCCCGCCCAGGTTGCAAAAGAGTTATTACCTTGAATATTCATTGTTCCAGGAATAAAACCCGCTGCAAATTCTACTTTGTCTCTTGCGTCAAGCACTTTCATGCCCTTAGCCATCGCATCTTTAAGATCAGCTGCACTTAATTTTTTAAGGGCAGGCACTTCCGTTAACAATGGACGATCAATCTTATTCAGACTTTTCATCATTGCAAAATACTTAGGTGGTTCAGGTTGATCCGCTAAAAGATATTGTACGAAACCCTTTTCATCATTATCATACTGAAAGGCCCAGTTTCTCACTTTTTCATAGCCAACGGTAGTACTTGGCACAGCACCAAGCGCTTTACCACATGCAGAACCTGCACCATGACCTGGCCATACCTGAATATAGTCGGGCAAGGCTGCAAATTTATTGATCGACTTGTACATTTCCTTTGCTCCGGCATCCATTGTGCCGATCATCCCAGCAGCTTTTTCAAGCAAATCTGGGCGACCAATATCCCCCACAAATACGAAGTCGCCGGTAAATAACATCACGGGTTCTTTGGTAGCAGGATTATCCGTTAGCAAAAAGCTGATGCTTTCCGGAGTATGACCTGGAGTGTGTAATACTTCGATAGTTAGGTTACCAATTTTAACCTCATCCCCATCTTTTAAGCCGTGATGCTTAAATTCATATTCCCATCCTGGTCCGCCCTCATCAGACAAGAACATTTCTGCTCCTGTTAATTTAGCTAGCTCACGTGACCCAGCAAGAAAGTCTGCATGAATATGCGTTTCAAAGATATGTGTAATCGTCATGTTATTCGCCTTAGCAATTTCTAAGTACGTATCCACATCACGCTTTGGGTCGATTACGGCCGCAACTCCCGCTTTCTGACATCCTATAAAATAACTTGCCTGTGCAAGGCTCTTATCATAAA
>JBIHZP010000126.1:0-4327 GCA_044231315.1 Daejeonella sp.
ATAATTTAAAAATCTTCTAATCTATCTCTCAGTATTAATATATGATTTTCATTATCCATTTCATAGTCAAACTCTGATAGAATTTCACGGTAGCTAGCGTTAAATTTTTCTTTTAACGTTCCCACTTCAAGATTGGATCTATTTATTGGAGGCAAATTAACTGGCCAATTTAATGTGCTTTTATAAAGCTCAAAATTAGTAATTAGCCATTTTTTATCATTGAAATAATTAGAATTGATTTCTACAAGGGCATCTAAGTAAGGGGATTCATTTTGCAGAGTAATTGGCAAGAATTAATGATTAGAATTTTTAAGGTTGTTCTATCTTATTTTTTACAAAAATTGACCTTATCAAACTAGCTTACGTTAAAATCAACCCAACAACAGCCATCCCACAAGCCATAAAAATGTAAATCCGCCAATTGCTAAAAAAACTTGCAGACCTATATAGGCGCATTGAATTCCAAGATCAATGGAACCATGCAATTCCTTCTCTGTTTTTGTGTATTTAAAATAGCCCAAAAAAGCTCCAATAACAGCAATTAGCATAAAAAAATAAACCAAATAATCTGAAAAATAGGATTGAAAACAATTTTATTTTATTTCATATTCAAGCGCCTAAAACCAAAAATTAGAAATGCATGCATCCACATCATGGATCGACACTGTTTTTTAAACACATAAATTCAAAATGAAAGGAATAATGGCTTAATACACCAATAAAAATCAATTCAAAGATCTTTTATTTTAAGTATAAGAACTTACGGGAGCCCGTAAAAAACAAACTGTTGAATGTTTTCTACAGGTTTGGAGATAAATGGGAATACCATTTTTGAGATTAACCTTAGAAGGCAACTAATTACATTTCAAAATCATTTAATTCCAAAAAAAATAGTGAAATTGCTATTTATTCAATGAGGTGTAAAATAGTAATTAGAACCGCATGGGATTTATTCTTAAAAAGTTCAGCCTTAGCAAAAATATTTACTTGCTTTCAGCTTTCTTTGGTGCTAATTCAATTTCGTAGAACTTTGGATCATATTTCCAAAGAGCTCCGGTAGCTGCATCAACTCCCCAAAACAATATATTAAAAAGATTCAAAATTGAAATTCCATTGAAAACAGTTTCAGGTTGAATAATTTTAGTTTCAAATCCATCAGCTTTGAGCGTTAAAACCTGGCCTTCATTCCCTTTTTTTAATTTAATTGCTGTTGGAGTCGTTCCTCTATCTATTCCATTAACTTGAACCTTCACACCTGAAGGAATTGTATTAATTTGAACCGTTTGTTTTGAACCAGTTAATATTGTAGAACAGCTTGTTAAGGTCAACATAAAGACTGCACTAAGGATATTTGATACTATTTTCATTCTTATTTGATTAATGGGTTTATTTAATTTCCTTCTCTTATGGATTTTAGGTCGTTCCATTATTTAACTGGTGTCAAGAATACATCACATCCTTATCTTTGAAAATAACACCACACCCGCTTATCAGCTTTACACTAGAAAGAGATAGATTTTTACAGCTCTAGTAAAAAAATTTGCTCAAAATTACTTAATTTATTGAAAATACTTTCGGAAAACTGTAAAAATCAAATTATTGAACAATTATTTTGAATTTAGGGACTTAAATGGTCTGTATGATGAAAAAGATTCGAATTTACATCACAGTAGGCTTTTTTAAGAATGGCTCCTTTGAAATTTTTTTAAGCGCAATTTTAAATCACCCCAATATCTTTGCAAAAAGCAATTAACTGCTCATTATTATTGAAGTTTAAGACTTCCTTGATATAATTTAATCGCTTCTCCACGCTGCTTAGTCCGGAGGGTTTAATCTTATTGATCTGCAAATGATTTGGAATATCTTTTTGAAGTATTCCCTTAGAAAGCAAACTAATCAATATGATATCGAACTCCTTAAACTCATAAGCATTACTATGCTGAATAGACGGTCTTAATGCGGCACTCAAATAGGTTTTCTGACTATTAATGGCTTCAAATGCAAGCTTGAGTTCGGTTACATCGCGACGAGCTTTACGAACAAAAGCATTGATTTTTAGATCTTTAAATAGATTATCGATGATGGCTCCTTTACTCTCAGCAGAAAATACAATCACCTTAATATTGGGTTGCAATTCTCTTACGGCCTTAATTAATTCGGTACCTGAACCAATTTTTTGCGGGACTTCATCCTCTTCAAAAGATAGATCTGTAATCAGCAAATCATACTCATCAAAAGTCTTTATAGCTTGCGTGACGCGTTTGTATGCATCGTCACAATAATATACATAGTCATTATTCAAACAACCGAAATCCTCTAAAGCTTTCCTAATCGAAATATTAGAACTTTCGTGATCTTCAGCAATAAGAACCCTTTTGAACATAATTTTTAAACCTTGATAGGAATTATTAACTGTACGTTAAGTCCGCCTGTTGTGCTAGCTCCAAAATTAATATTACCACCAATGTAATTAATACGGTTTCCCGTATTTTCCAAACCATTTTTAAATTTTATGCCCTTAGGCATTCCAATGCCATTATCTGTATAATAAATAAAAATTTTACTGTCTTTAAGTTCAAAACGAACGGCAACCTGAGTGGCTCTACTGTGTTTTCTCATGTTCACCATCAACTCTTGCAGCACTTGTTTGATCTCAAATTGATCTTCAGGAGGCAAGTGTTTCCATAGTTCACTCGTATTTCCAACAATTACTACTTTGGTTTCTTGGGAAGCAAATGAGACTAATAATTCTCGGATGGTATTTTCAAAGCCGCTTTCATCATTTGCTTTGGCTAAGACCTCATAAGAAATATCGCGAGAGCGCTCATACAATACTTCCATTCTATCGAGTATTTGCTCATGCACAATCTCCTTATTATTCTCAATTTCGGTCATTATTTGATAAATTCCATTGGCTACCACATCATGAACCTTTTTGGAGGTTTTTAAATGCCCTTCCTGAATGGCATTTTTGGCGATAAGTGCTAGGCGTTTTGTACGTCTTTTGTACCATACTATAGATAAGATAGATCCTCCAACTAATAGAATGCTGAGCGAAATAATCCAAATAGTACGAATTGTGGCCTTTCGTTGAAGCATTAGGCTATTAGCCTTATATTTTTCAGTTTCGTAACGGACGAGGGCAAATTGGTTTTTGGCATTATTTCTTACCGTTTGAATGCTATCTGCCAATTGGCGATACTGAGCGAAGTATTTCTTTGAGTTTTGTTCATCGCTTAATAAAATAAGCTTTTTAAGGCATTCAAGAAGGTCATCTGGACTATCAAGATTGTATACCATTTGATGCCATTGCTTTGCAAAGTATAGGGCACTATCGGGACGAGTTTTTAAATAATAATCTGTAAGATGATCATAACTATTATTTTCGCCTAATTTATCTCTTTTTTTAATTCGTATTTTTAATCCTTGTCTAAGTTCTGTAGATGCATTATAGCTAGGGTTTTGAAGCCATTTGGCACTTGCATAGTTTGTAAGTATTCGGGCGTAATTTATAGCATTTTTATCTTGCGTGATAATACCTTTAAAAACTGAAATTGCATCCTCATAGTTACCATTCTTTCGATATGCATTGCCAATATTGTTTTTAATTATCAAGATAAAGGCACTATCTGACGTGAATTCTAAACTCTTATTATAAAACTCAATAGCCTTATCATATTGTTTTAAACTAAAGCTTACGATTCCAAGAGCATTATAATTAGATAAATTTAATTTATAATGTTTCGAGTTTTTATCATCTAAAAAGGTAGCTGCACTTAATGATAATTCTTGTGAACCAAAAAAATCGCTCTGATCCGACGCAATAATAGCCATATTGATCATGCAAACGGCCGCATTAAGACTATCCCTTTCTTGAAGAAGTTCTTCCTTGGCTTTGTTATAATAGATAAAAGCAGAATCTTTTTTACCCAAGTCACGAAATTTATATGCTTTTTGAAAATTTGGATTTTGGGATTTCTCTACTTTCTGAGGGTTGGAGCAGGAGTAGCAAAATATAATAACTATGAGAAGTGAAAAAATACGGCGCATTGGAGGAAATTTTTATGTAATTTATAAAATTAATGATGGATTTAGGCCATAATTTGGGGCTTGGAAAAAGATAATTTGTATAAAACTTTAAAAAACAATAATCTCAAATAAAATAGCCAACCACCAAATTCCTCTTAGGATACAATTTCCTAATTCAGTATTTTCGTATGCACATATAAGCTCCCATGAATAAACTTAAAAACTATATTAGCCTATTCCTTTTATCCACGCTTTGCGCTTGTGGAAGTGGGGGAAATAATAAAACGAAAATCGATGG
>JBIHZP010000128.1:0-4316 GCA_044231315.1 Daejeonella sp.
CCTTCATTAATTCCACCGCTACCGGAGATATGTGAGTGCTCATCGATAATTCCAGGAGTTAAATGCTTTCCACTGGCATCGATAACCTTTGCAGAACCTGCAGATAGGTTTTTGCCGATGGACTTAATCTTTCCACCTTCAATTAAAACATCTGTATTGCTGAGCTTTCCTTCTTTTTCATTGGTCCAAACCGTAGCATTTTTAAATAAAACGAGTTCCGATTTTGGTGCTTCTGTATAACCAAAGGCAATCAATGGATAAATAACTGGTCCGGTACTTATAACCGGTTTCGGACTCTCCTTTTTTGCTTGTTCTTTGAATGCTTCTTTAAATGATGCACTCCATTTTTTACTCGTTCCATCCGCTAAAACAGCTTCTCCCTGGAAAATTAGGGGTGAAACAGAGCTGATATAGCCACTTAAGCGGCTAGTCCCTTCTGGATTCTTCTTTAAGTTGAAATTCATACTTAATAAGTCTCCCGTACGAGTAATATTCCCTTTTACCTTGATGCTATCGGCACCCTTTCGTTCCACATTCAGGTCGTAAGAGCCAGTACTTCCACCAATTTTTATTTCCAGCATACTTCCATCCATGTTCAAG
The DNA here is from genome assembly GCA_044231315.1 of Daejeonella sp. Classification (GTDB taxonomy): domain Bacteria; phylum Bacteroidota; class Bacteroidia; order Sphingobacteriales; family Sphingobacteriaceae; genus Daejeonella. The sequence goes on from JBIHZP010000128.1 coordinate 601, forward strand.
GAATAAGTTCCCCTAAGGTCGGAAATGTCCATTTTAGCAACGTTAAAGCGACTTCCTTGTACCCAATTCTCATAAATAATATTGTCTTTCTTGAAGATATTATCAGATGTAATGATAAAGTTTGCCAGTTTCCCTTTGCTTAGCGTACCTAATTGTTCTGATACTCCTAGTATTTCTGCTGGAATAGTTGTTAAGGATTTTAAAGCCTGACTTTCAGATAATCCGTGATCAATTGCTGTGCGCATATTGGTCCAGAAGTCTTTTGCTGAAGTCTCCAAACCGAAACTGGTAATCGCAAATTTTATTCCCGCTTTCTCAAGTGCAGCTGGATTTGTAGGAGCTAATTCCCAGTCTTTTAGCTGTGTGAAACTAATATTTCTAGCATCGGAAGGATCTTCAATATCAAATGGTTTTGGGAATGTCAATGGAATAATAAAGCTTCCTCCTGTTGCTTTTGCTTCTTTTAGGCGTTGGTATTCTTTACCGTCCGACTTGAACACAAATTGTTTTCCGAATTCATCTCCGATTTTATCTGCTCTAAGTACGCTTAAAACGTCATTTACTTCAAAAACCTGTGTGAGCGTCTGTGTTTTATTGAACTCATCAAGAGAGATATTATACTCCTCTTTTTGGTTTTTGTACCAGGCTGCATCAAGATAGGTTTGGCGCAATAATGCGATTGAACCCATGAGGGATGATGGATAGCTATTGCTTGAGCTACCCTTACTGAATGAATAATGTGCTGCTACCTGATCTTTTAAAATCACTGTGCTTTCATCCGAATTATTCAATGTTGAAACCAAGGAGGAGCCTCTTGCTATTCCATCACGGCTCACCGATTGCACCGCACCGAAGCCAGCCTTTTTATATTCTTCAGCTTTTTTCGCATCGATAGCAAAGAATGATTTTGCTGCAGTTTCTGGTCTGATTGCCTCATTCCAGGCATAGGCGCCTGGCTTTGTTGAGGTTAATACTTGAGTACGACCGAAACTTGTTGCCTGTCTGGAATTTGCACCAGAAATTAATCCGTAAGTGGTAAAAGCATCTACGAAAGAAGGGTAAATGTATTTACCTTTCAAGTCAACTGTGATGTAACCCCGCGGAATGCTTAAGCCTGAGCCTACAGCATCGATTTTTTGATTTTTGACTAATAAAACGCCATTGTTTATGGTTTGATCTGCACTCACAACAATGGTTGCGTTTATAAAGGCATACAAACCAGGACGCTTATCGTAGGAGCCATTTACAGGGTAAGTTTCCTGTGCTGCTGCATCGCAAACTTGTGCGAGCAAGAAGAATAATAGAAGAAAGTATCTCATTATAATTTAGGTTTTTGGAACCCGAATGTAGCTGATATTCAGCTTGTCATTATCGTTAAACTATAACATTACTGTTACACTTTGATTGAGATTTAATCAGATTAATTGTATCTATAAAAAATAGCGTGTGTATTTATCCATTTCAACTCTTAACTTTGGGTAATATGAATCCTGCATGAGCTGTACGCTTATTAAGTAATCTTAATAAATGCTTTTGCAAGCTTCATAGCCTTTAATAAATAATTGTATGCTGACGAAAAAAAGAATCATCCTTCAGTTCCTATATCTGTTTCCATTGTTCATTTTGTCTGCTTGTACTAAAGACGATAATGAAGCAATGCCTCAAAGTACTATCTCTAGATTGTATGTTTCGAATGCAGATACTGATGCCGCTGTAGTGAACACGATGATCTTTGATCCTGCAGATCTATCCACATTTACTGATCCCTATAAATTTGATTCTAAATTGCCTGATGGGAATGGCATTTTGTTTAATCCATACTCAGGTACTGTCATTCAGGTTAGTAGAAAAAATAAAAATATTAGAACTTTTAGAGTCAATACAGATGGAAGTTTAACGAATGCAAATTCTTTTGTAGATGAAGGGCTTCTGAGTGCTAGGGAAATGGCCTACGATCGTTCTCGTGATGTTCTATATATTTCAAGTAATATCGATAGTGCTATTTATGTGTATGCCAAGGCAAGCACCTTAACGGGGACGGTCAATGCATTCAAAAAGTTAAAGCTTAATGGCCAACCATGGGGAATTCATTTGGACAATAACCGACTTTTTGTTGCCATCGATCTGGATCGTAAAGAAGTTCAACTTTTTGAAAATGTATCTGACCTTGCGGTCGGTAATATTAGTCCGACGAAAAAAATTACCATCAATGGCGCCACCCGCCTACATGGAATTACTTATTCTGCTGATCGCGACATCTTACTTATAACAGATATTGCAGAATCTAGCGCAAGTGGTTATGATACTGATGGTAAAATTTATGTTATCAAGAATGTGGCAACAGAATTTTTAGCAAATGGCAAATTAGTGACTCCAACAAGTACCATTAAGGGTTTCAACACTAATTTGGGTAATCCGGTAGATATTGCTTGGGACGATAGAGTTTCAAAAGATTTAATTTATGTAGCCGAAAAGGCTAACCGCAAAATTTTGGTATTTAAATTGAATGATAATGGGGATGTTAAACCATCGGCAATAGCTTCATTATCAAGTAGTCCCGAAGCAATTTACCTAGATGCTCGATAGCAATATTTAGCATTGTTTTTTATGATAGATTTTTCTTTACTTTGATTTAAAATTAAAAAATATGTATTCAACTTTATTTGGACTTCATTCGGGACTACGATATATCGTATTATTATTATTGGCTGCGGCCATATTATTGTCACTGATTGGTTTATTTGGTAAAAAACCGTATTCGGAAATGAATCGCAAGGTCAATCTATTTGCTATGATTTTTACGCATACTCAGTTCCTTGTGGGCTTAATATTGTATTTTTTCAGTCCGATGGTAAATTACTCAAACATGGCTGAAGCGATGAGTAATGCGACCACACGCTACTGGACTGTTGAGCATTCAGTGATGATGTTATTTGCAATCGTTTTAATTACAGTTGGTCATTCACGTTCAAAAAAGGCTAAAGATGCGGTAAACAAGCACAGAGCTATTGCCTTGTATTATGGTTTGGCAGTATTGGTTATTTTAGTCGCAATTTATCAAAGCGGACGACCTATTTTAGGAAACTAGTAAACAGCTATTAAAAATTTGTAATCTCAATTTTCTTTATATTTTTGTAAACGATGATAATAAAACAAAATACAGCTAATTGGTGGCGCCCATTAAATTTGGGGCAGCTGATAGGTATTTTGTAAAGAGAGCACAATTAGGTACAATCTAAACAATATATAACCCGGCGCCAAAATCGCCGGGTTTTTTTATGGTCAGTATTCTCAGAAAATGCTTGATCAACAAAACACAACATGATGAAGAACTATAAGCTATACACTTCTTATAAAAAGCTACTTGCAGATACTACCACCCCCGTAAGTATTTACCTACGCTTAAGGGATGTTTTTCCTAACAGTATTTTGCTGGAAAGCTCTGATTATCATAGCAGAGAAAATAGTCTCAGTTATGTGTGCTGTGATCCAATTGCTGGAATAGTGCTCCATGGTACTCAATTGGAGACCTATTTCCCTGATGGACGAAAAGAGAACTATCCATTGGGAGATTTAAACCTTAAAAAGCATGTCTCTGATTTCAGGAAGCAGTTTGAGTCAACATCCGATCATGATTTTAAGTTTATCTCCAACGGACTTTTTGGATATTTTGCCTATGAAACGGTGGAACATTTTGAAGATATTAAACTTCAGGC
>JBIHZP010000127.1:0-4316 GCA_044231315.1 Daejeonella sp.
GGTTTTGTTCCAGCTCTCGTTTCTTGCTTTCTAATAAGAAAACTAGGAGAGGGGAGAGTAAAAGAATTATTATTAAGTGGCGAGCTTATCGATGCCAAAACAGCTTCAAACTATGGTTTGGTTAATTTTATTGTCGAAAAGGACGGTATTGCTGCAGCGGTTGAGTCATACGCTAAAAAAATTGTTGTGGGTGCATCATCAAATTCAATCACCGTTACTAAGCAGCTTCTATTGTCAATTCAGGATCTTTCACTTGATGAGGGACTAAATTTGGCGATTGGTTTAAATGTGCAAACACGATCATCCGCTGATTGTAAAAAAGGTATTGCAGCATTTTTGAATAAAACTAAATTGGATTGGTAAGTATTTTAATTTTTTAAAATGATTATACATGCAATCAGAAGAAAGTGATAATAAATCATTTGATGTTTTTTTAATCGGGGATACTGGAAATGTCCATCGGCATGGACCAGATCCCGTTCTGGAAACATTAGTTTCCCATTTTAAGAAAGAACAAGATTCTGCAGTAATATTTTTGGGCGACAATATTTACCCTCGGGGATTGCCTCCAGTTGGCAATATCTTAAGGAAAGATGCCGAAAATGGTTTAATTGCGCACAAAAATGCCTTGAAGGAATATCACGGTAAGGTATTATTCGTTTCAGGAAATCATGATTGGAATAAGGGTCGTCCGGATGGGTTTGATTATGTCATCCGACAAGAGCAATATTTAGAAGAGCTCTTTTCAGAGAAGGTCATGTTTCCCGAAAATGGCTGTCCTGGCCCAACCGAAATCAATATTAATTCAAAACTAACCATCATTTTAATTAATACGCAGTGGTGGCTACAGCCTGGCTTCAGGCCAATTGGTAGGGATTGCGGATGCGGGGTTGAAACGGAGGAGGAGTTTTTTAAACAGCTAAGCACTATTATTGAGAATAATCATGGAAAAAGAATTCTCATCGCCGGTCATGCTCCAGTTTATAGTTACGCCATTCACGGGGGGCGTTATAAATTGAAGCACCATCTCTTTCCTTTCACCATATACCATAGAAAAGCTTACGTTCCGCTTCCTTTAATTGGCTCATTATTGCCTATTTATCGTAAATATTTTGGTGCCAAAGAAGATATCGCACATCCAAGGTATAGACATTTGCGTAAGCGTTTAATAGAAATTTTTAAAACTTACCCAGGAATTATTTATGCATCTGGGCATGAGCACAATCTGCAACATATCTCTAAAGATGAAAACCATTTTATTGTGAGTGGAGCAGGTTCAAAACTTAAATATGTGCTTAGAGAAGGTAAAAACCTCAAATTCGGAATTAAAAAAAAGGGCTTTTTTAAACTTCGATTAGAGTCTGATGGTAGGCTTATTCTTTCAACATGGGTAATTGATCCTGACTTAGAAATGGGCAGAATGGTTTATGAACATGTTATCCATTAATACTTAGGAACTACAACCATTAATACTTTTTCAAGATTTTCTAATCTTATTTCTCTGGTTTTTCCAATAACCTCACCATCAATTTGAAGGGTTGTTTTTTTATTGCTAAAAACTACAGCCTTTTTGCAGCTAAAAATCTCGACATAATCAGAGGTATGCAATTGATTGGTAAACATCTTCCATGCGATAGAAAATAATTTGATTTTTGGGAAGGGTTTTACAAGTACAAGCTCAAATTTTCCATCATCTAACTTCCCTTCGGGATTTATTACCGCACCTGTGCCATATTTAGAGGCATTGGCAAAGGTGATGGATACTCCCTTTCGACGTATTTTTTTGCCATCGTACACGATATGGAAAACATAATTCTTAAGAAAAAACATTTCTCCGATAAGATGCTTCGCATAGGTAAAAAGGCCCCTTTTTAAATCCTTCTCAAATCGATTGACCACTCTTGCATTTAGTCCGACATCAGCCAGATGTATGCATTTTCGATCATTGATTTTAATCAGATCAATTTTTTTAATTGTTCCAGTTAATAAAACTTCAATCGATTCTTCGATTTCTATTGGTATTTCCAAGTCTTTTGCCATTCCATTTGCCGATCCAAAGGGAATGATCGCAAGAGGAATTGAGCTTCCTGCAAGAATGCTAGCCATTAAACTAATGGTGCCATCGCCACCGGCAACAGCTACAATATTAGGTTTGTATTTATTTATTTCCTTTCGGATTAGTTCCGTTGAAAATGAATCTAGGAAGTGTATGGTATAATCAAAAGGATGAGACTTCGATTTTTGATCAATAAGTTTAATTAAATCATTTAAATTTCTGTTGCCTGACCTGCGATTCAAGATAAAAAATATCTTCAACCTACCATTTTCTGGTTTTTCAAGCTGTTTCATATATTTAGAGCTTCTCTTTAACCTCTAGGAGGAATTGTTTCAGTCGTTCTAATGAGTCAATTACTTTTTGATTTTCTTTTACTTCACCTTTGTTGCTGCGCAGGTAATCTTTTGCACCTTGTAGTGTAAATCCTTTGTCTTTTACAAGGCTAAAAATGATCTTTAGGTTTTCTACATCCTCCGGACTAAACAGGCGGTTCCCTTTTTTGTTCTTCTTAGGCTGGAGAATCTCAAATTCACGTTCATAATAACGTATTTGCGACGCATTTACGTCAAATAGCTGGGATACTTCACCCATCGTATAATATAATTTTTCTATTTCTCTTTCTTTGTAAGGCATGACTTAATTTGTAGCGTAAAAATAATAAATTTGAACATTTATAAGCAGATTACAGTAATAAGCCTAACAATTATTTATTTGTAGCAAATAATAAGCCATTTAATCTGACTTATTATTTATTTATCTAGGATAAATAAGCTAAATAATATTACATTCCCCACATACTATTCCGCTTCTATATTTATATTTGCAAATTAGCGAATCAAGCATGACTACCAAAGAGATTAGACAGAGTTTTTTAGACTTTTTTGCCGCAAAAGGCCATCAAATAGTCCCATCAGCACCAATTGTGGTTAAAGACGATCCTACATTGATGTTTACTAATGCGGGAATGAATCAGTTTAAAGATCTTTTTCTGGGTGAAGCGGCAATTAAACATTCGCGAGTAGCAGATACGCAACGCTGCTTACGGGTTTCTGGTAAGCACAATGATTTAGAGGAGGTGGGTATTGATACCTATCATCATACCATGTTCGAAATGCTTGGAAACTGGAGTTTTGGCGACTATTTTAAAAAGGAAGCCATTGCCTGGAGCTGGGAACTTCTTACAGAAGTGTATAAGATCCCCAAAGATCAACTTTATGTGAGCGTTTTTGAAGGGGACGAAAAAGACGGACTCCCTAAAGATCAAGAAGCCTATGATATTTGGAAACAATATATCTCTGAAGATCGTATTCTTTTAGGGAACAAAAAGGACAATTTCTGGGAAATGGGCGAAACGGGTCCCTGCGGACCATGCTCCGAGATTCATGTTGACATGCGTACTGAATCTGAACGTAAAAAGGTAGATGGCGGTACGCTTGTAAACCAGGATGATCCTCAGGTTATTGAAATTTGGAACAACGTATTCATGCAGTATAACCGATTAAAAAACGGCTCTCTTGAGAAGCTTCCTAATCAGCATGTAGATACGGGTATGGGCCTGGAGCGTTTAGTGAGAGTGATTCAGAATAAAACATCAAATTACGATTCTGATGTATTTCAGCCTTTGATTCAATTTATTTCTGAGAAGTCCCGCATTCCTTATAATGGGAATTCAAATCCTGGAGAAGAGGGTTGGGGCTCTGCTGTAGCAATGCGTGTCATGTCTGACCATATTCGTGCTATTTGTTTTTGTATTGCCGATGGAACTCTTCCATCTAATAATAAGGCTGGATATGTGGTCAGACGAATTTTAAGAAGAGCTGTACGTTATGCCTATACTTTTCTCGATCTAAAAGAACCTTTCCTAAATAAATTGGTGCCTATTTTGGCGGATCAGTTTGATGGCGTTTTTTCTGAGCTTAAAAAACAGCAAGATTTTGTTCAAAAAGTGGTACTTGAAGAAGAGCTTTCATTTTTAAGAACCTTAGCAACTGGTATTCAGCGTTTTGAACGTTTTGAAACCAATGATAAATTGATTAAAGGAGATTTTGCCTTTGAGCTTTATGATACTTTTGGTTTTCCAATCGATCTGACTGAGTTAATGGCTCGTGAAAAGGGCTGGACTGTTGATATGGAAGGTTTTGAGGCGGAACTTCAGCAGCAAAAACAACGTTCGCGCGCTGCTACAGTAATTGATACGGGCGATTGGGTGATTGCAAATGAAGGTGATGAGGTTGAGTTTCTTGGTTATGATCAACTTGAA
>JBIHZP010000129.1:0-4301 GCA_044231315.1 Daejeonella sp.
GTTATTAGCTGTATTGCCATACTTTTTACCGATTATTTAATTGCCCAATTGCTGCTATGATAGAGGTAAAAAACATACATAAAACTTTTGGTGAAAACCATGTATTACAAGGCATTTCAGCCGAATTTAAAGCGGGCATGTGCAACCTAATTATTGGAGGTTCTGGATCGGGAAAGACAACGCTATTGAAATGCATGGTTGGGTTGCATGAGCCAGAAAAGGGATCTGTAATTTACGATAGCAGGGATTTCACCAGCATGAACTTCCGATCAAGGATTGAAATCCGCACCGAAATTGGCATGCTTTTCCAGGGTTCTGCACTTTTCGACTCGATGAATGTGGAGGATAATATCATGTTTCCAATCAATATGTTCACCAATCAAAATCAAAAAGAAAAGCTGGAGCGAGCTAATTTTTGCTTAGAACGGGTAAATTTAGCTGGGACAAATAAACTATTCCCAGCCGAGCTTTCTGGAGGCATGAAGAAAAGAGTGGGAATAGCACGTGCCATTGCCATGAATCCTAAATATCTTTTTGTAGATGAGCCTAATTCAGGCCTTGACCCAAAAACAGCCATCGTAATTGATGAGCTTATACAAGAAATAACAGAAGAGTTCAAAACTACAACGGTGGTTGTAACGCATGATATGAATTCTGTAATGGGGATTGGTGAGAACATCATTTTCCTACATCAAGGTAAAAAATGGTGGGAGGGTTCAAATAAAGAAATAATAGAAGCTAACAATGCGGAGCTTAATGAATTTGTTTTTGCTAACAAATTCATGCAAGCCTTAAAAAAACAAAATATCGGATAATAATCCATAAAAGTCCTTCAAAAAAATAATAAATGATTCAACTGTTAACCCCTAAACACTGGAAAGATTACGAACTGATTGACTGTGGTGATTTTGAGAAACTAGAACGATTTGGAAATATCATTCTTATTCGGCCTGAGCCACAGGCAGTATGGGGAAAAGGAATGCCAGAAAGCGAATGGACCAAATTGCATCACATAAGATTTAAGGGTCGATCAGCAACATCAGGCGAATGGATCAAGAAAGATCAAAAAACCCCAGATAGGTGGCATATAAGCTATAAAAACGAAAATATTACTCTGCAATTCAGGCTTGCCCTAACCTCTTTCAAGCATTTAGGAATTTTTCCGGAGCAGGCTGTAAACTGGGATTATAGTATCAACTGCATCAAAAGCTTTAAAACAAAACAGCCAAAAGTATTAAACTTATTTGCCTATACTGGTGGCGCCTCCTTAGCTGCGTGTGCTGCCGGTGCAGAAACTACGCACGTTGATTCCATTAAACAAGTGGTGAGTTGGGCAAATGAAAACCAAACGCTTTCGGGATTGGAAAATATAAGGTGGACCGTTGAAGATGCCTTGAAATTTGTGAAACGGGAGGTCAAAAGAGGGCGCAAATACAATGGAATTATTCTTGATCCACCCGCATTTGGCCACGGACCAAACGGTGAAAAGTGGAAACTGGAAGATAATATCAAGGAAATGATGGAAGATGTAGTAAAATTACTGGATGAAGACGAACATTTTCTTATCTTGAACACATACTCTCTTGGTTTTTCTTCCGTTATTGTTGAGAATTTAATTCGCTCCTCTTTCCCGGAAGTTCAGAACCTAGAAAGTGGGGAGCTTTACTTGCAAGCAAGTTCAGGATGCAAATTACCGCTTGGTGTTTTTGGCAAATTCTGTAAGCTCTAATTGAAGAAATTATTAAAACATTTTAGACGCATGTATTAAAACCATGCATGAACCAAAAGAAAAACAGTAAATCAAATGACAAAGACCAATTTTTTAATCAAAAGCATTGCCATTCTGGCTTTTTCAAGCATTTTCACCAACTGTTCAGAATCCAATAGCAAGACTGAAAATAAATCAGGAATAAATGCTGAAGAAACTACTGGAAATGAGGAGACAGAAAACGCTTCAGCAAAGTTAGAGCCCATTGATACAGCAGTGTACAATCAAAAAATCAAGGAACTTGCCAATGGTGATACTACGGGTAAATGGCCGGTAAAAAATCAGCCTTACCCACTTCCGGGAGCTATTTTACCATACAAAAGAGTGGTTACCTATTACGGCAACCTTTACTCAAAGAGGATGGGTGCATTAGGAGAGTATGCTCCTAAAGAGATGCTAAATATGCTGTATGCTGAAGTGAAAAAATGGGAGAAAATTGATCCGAAAACACCTGTTCAGCCGGCATTACACTATATAGCTGTGGTAGCGGCAGGTGATCCTGGCAAGGATGGGAAATACAGAAACAGAATGCCCGACAAGCAAATCGACTCGGTATTAGCTATTTCTAGAATGAGAAAAGACATGATCGTTTTTTTAGACATTCAGGTGGCCTTGAGCACTATCAGGGAGGAGCTCCCACGTCTTGAAAAATATCTTAAAATGCCTAATGTGCATTTGGGCATCGACCCAGAATTTTCCATGAAAGGTGGCGTGCTACCCGGTAAAAAAATCGGAACTTACGATGCATCGGAAATAAATTATGTTTCTGACTATCTAGCAAAACTAGTCAAGGCGAACAACTTAGTCCCTAAAATTTTTGTAATTCACCGCTTTACAAAAAAGATGGTTACCAATTATCAAAACATCAAGTTAAGACCTGAAGTCCAGATAGTGATGCACATGGATGGATGGGGTGAGCCCGAACTTAAAAAGGGAACCCACCGACACTTTATATACTCAGAACCGGTTCAATTCGCCGGCTTTAAACTGTTTTATAAAAACGACTTAAAGAAGGCGCCAAATCGACTAATGACACCAGAGGAATTAATGAAACTGAAGCCTCGTCCGAGTTATATACAGTATCAATAAATGCAAAAAGTGGTTACGGCAGCAGAGGCGGTACGGTGACAACACCGACCGCAGGTCTAATTACTAATTACTAAATACTAAAACTAAAAAACATGGAGCAGGCAACATTCGGCGGTGGCTGTTTCTGGTGTACAGAAGCAGTTTTTCAGAATTTAAAGGGAGTCACTAAAGTAGTTTCAGGCTATATGGGCGGTCATAAAGAAAACCCGAGCTACGATGATATTTGTGGAGGTGATACCGGACATGCTGAAATTATACGCATCGATTATGATCAGGAGCTAATTTCTTTTGAAGATCTTTTATTGGTTTTTTTCAAAACGCATGACCCTACCACGCTCAATAGACAGGGAAATGATGCGGGAACACAATACCGTTCGGTAGTTTTTTATGAAAACCAAGAGCAGAAAATTGCTGCAGAAAACATGATCGATCAGCTCGAGAAAGAACTGGTTTTTAACAATCCCATAGTCACTGAAGTAACTCCCATTTCAAAGTTCTATGAAGCTGAAGATTATCACCAGAACTATTTTAACAATAATGCCAATCGCGCGTATTGCGTCCATGTTATTCAGCCGAAGCTTGCCAAATTTACGCGTGATTTTTGGGAGAAATTATCGTAGGGACAGGTCGAGACCTGTCCTATGAAAAACAATAATATTTATGCGAGGACAGGTCGCGACCTGTCCCTACCAAAGGTTAATTAAAATAAGCCCAATTGCCCTTTATCATCAATATCTAAATCATCGAGATTCGTAATTTCAAAGTCAACCTTTTTGATAGGTTTTTCAGGTTCTTTGGCACTTTCTATCTGAACTTCGGGCACTATTTCTGGAATAATTTCTTTCTCATCTGTTTGACTATCCAAAGCGGATTCTGGCTCTTTTGAGCTATCGAGCTGCACTTCTGGTATAATATTTTCCGCCGGCTTTTCTAAGTCTTTGCGCGGATTTTCAATCACCTCATCTGCCACTAGCTCTTCATTCACCTCAGATTCATTATCCAAATCCTCGATATCACGGGCAAGCTTTGACACTGGAGTGGCTTGATGTAAGCCAGGAACATTGGAACCGGAATCGATGGTATTCTTAATATTTACGATAACTTCATCCTCCTCCGCTTCGACTGGTGATTGGAGAATTTCAATATTTTTTACCTCATGCGGACTCAACCTATTGCCCATGGCTTTCATACCCTTCACTTCAATGGCATCTGCCAATTCAAGCTCTGCAACTTCTGAAATTTTGGTCTTACCCTTCAGCACTTCCAGTTTAATCTTTGGTTTGGAATGTCCAGAAATAAAGAACATTTTAGAACCTCCCTCCTCACTAATCACACTAGTCTTTTTGCCTATGGCTGTATTTTCAAAAACAAAACGCTTTAAATAATGAGTCCCAGATTTACCATCTAGGTAAATCACTGAAAACACCTTTTCGGGATTATATTT
>JBIHZP010000130.1:0-4291 GCA_044231315.1 Daejeonella sp.
CTTTCATGGCGATAAAGATCTTTTAAAATAGTCAAAAGAATTATAAATTTCCTCTTAACTCCTGCTCACGCTCTAATGCTTCAAATAAGGCCTTAAAATTTCCTGCGCCAAATGATTTTGCACCCTTGCGCTGAATGATTTCAAAAAATAAGGTGGGGCGGTCTTCAACAGGTTTTGTGAAAATCTGTAAGAGGTAACCTTCTTCGTCACGGTCGACCAAGATTCCCAAATTTTTGAGGGGTTCAATATCTTCTTCAATTTTACCCACACGTTCTTCTAAGTTATCGTAATAAGTTGTCGGCACTTTTAAGAATTCTATCCCGCGATCCTGTAATTTAGTAACGGTATCCACAATATTATGTGTGGCAATGGCAATGTGTTGTACGCCTTCATCTCCGTAAAAATCAAGATATTCTTCTACTTGTGATCTTTTTTTACCTTCCGCTGGTTCATTGATTGGGAATTTAACATAGCCATTTCCATTACTCATTACCTTGCTCATTAAAGCAGAATACTCAGTAGAAATTTGCTTGTCGTCAAAGGTCAGGATATTACGGAAACCCATTACTTCTTCATAAAAATTAACCCACTTGTCCATTTGGTTCCATCCCACATTTCCTACACAGTGATCTACATAAAGTAAACCTGTTGGTTCAGGGTTATAATGGCTTTCCCATTTTTTGTAGCCTGGCATAAAGGGACCATTATAATTAGTACGTTCTATAAATAAGTGGACGGTTTCGCCATAGGTATAAATGCCACTCATGCGAACTTGACCATGTTCATCTTCCAATGTTTGTGGTTCCATATAGCTCTCAGCACCTCTTGTAGTAGTCTGTAAATGAGCGTCATAAGCATCGTCAACCCAGAGGGCAATAATTTTTACGCCATCGCCATGCTTGGTTAATTGTTCAGAAATTGGATGGTCCGGAAATAATGGAGTTGTTAGTACCAAGCGGATTTTATCTTGAATTAGTACATAAGATGCGCGGTCTTTCACACCTGTTTCTGGTCCGGCATAGGCTAAACTCTGAAATCCAAATGCAGTTTTATAAAAATGTGCGGCTTGCTTGGCATTTCCCACATACAATTCAATATAATCTGTCCCTTTTAGGGGAAGAAAATCTATAAGTTGATTGCTTTTTTCAGCTATTTCTGTCTTCATATTCATTTTTGGGATCTACATTGCTAAGCCTTTATTCGGCAAAGCATTCTATCTGAAACTATTTTTTATGAATTCTCCTGCCAGCTTTTATGATAGCTTTCATCTTCAATACTGAGCGCATAATCGGTCAGCATCAAGGGTTTAAAAGGATCAATCATCACGGCTAATTCTTCTGTTTTTTCTTTTCCAATTGATTTTTCTACCGTTCCAGGATGCGGTCCATGGGGTATTCCGCCAGGATGCAGTGTAATTTGTCCCTTTACCACGCTTTTGCGGCTCATGAAGTCGCCATCCACATAATATAAAACCTCATCGCTATCCACATTGCTGTGATTGTAAGGAGCAGGAATAGCCTCGGGGTGGTAGTCGTATTTCCTTGGAACGAATGAGCAAATCACAAAATTATGACCCTCAAAAGTTTGATGTACTGGTGGTGGTTGATGTACCCTCCCTGTAATTGGCTCAAAATCATGAATGGAAAAAGCCCATGGATAGTGGAAACCATCCCAACCTATAAAATCAAAAGGATGTGTCCCATAGATATATGGGTAAATTAAGCCTTGTTTTTTGATTAAAATTTTGAAGTCGCCTTTTTGATCAATCGTTTCCAAATTTGCTGGGCGTTTGATATCACGTTCACAGAATGGAGAGTGCTCCATTAATTGTCCCCATTCGTTACGGTATCTTTTTGGGGTGCGTATGGGACTAAAACTTTCGATGATGAAGAGGCGATTATTTTCCGTGTTAAACTCCATTTGATAAATGGTGCCACGTGGAATTACGAGGTAGTCGCCATACTCAAATGGAATCTTGCCAAATCCTGTTTTTAAGGTTCCGCTACCTTCATGGATGAAAATCACTTCATCTGCCTGACTATTTTTATAGAAATAATCGGTCATGGAGTGTCGCGGTGCAGCCAATGAAATATGAAGATCGCTATTCACTAAAACGGGCTTGCGACTTTCTAAATAGTCGTCTTCTGGCTTTATTTTAAATCCCACAAGACTTGTATGGCGCAAATGCTTCTCTCTAGCAATTTTGGGTTCTACAGAATAGGGCTCCCCTAATTCCTTCACAATTGTTGGAGGGTGGCAATGATAAACCAGCGAATAGAGGCTCGAAAAACCTTCGGTTGAGACCAATTCCTCAGCATACAGTGAACCATCCGGTTTACGGAAAACAGTATGACGCTTATGAGGAATAGATCCTAATGTATGATAAATAGGCATAAATTAGAATTTATTGGGTTTTTATAATTGGTTAGTACAAAGGTAATGTTTTCTTTCTGTGAAATTTAAATCATTGATTATCTGTTGCGCAAAATTTTATTTGATTAGAAATTCATGCATGAAGCCAAAATTCATTAGTTTTGAATAGCTACAACCAAATTATAAACAACATGAAACTAGTTTCCTATAAAACCGAAGACCGAGAGCATCTTGGATTGTTCATTAAGGGCCATATTTATAATTTAAATTCTTGCGATAAGCTCATTCCCGACTCCATGAACGAATTCTTGAATGGTGGGGAGGAATTGATGGAGCGAGCAAAAAATGTAGACCAAAAAATTAAGTCGGGGGGACTAGAAGCCAAAGAAGAAATTTTCTTTGAGGTTTTAGCTCCTGTTCCTCATCCAACTTCATGTAGAGATGGTTATGCTTTTAGGCAACATGTAGCCTCGGCGCGTAAAAATCGCAGTGTGGAAATGATTCCTGAATTTGACCAATATCCAATATTTTATTTTACCAACCATAATGCTATTCAAGGGATGGGGGATATTGAATGTATGCCCGATCATTTTGAAAAGCTCGATTTTGAGTTGGAAGCTTCCATTGTAATCGGAAAGAAGGGACGGAATATCAAAGCTTCTGAAGCAGATGATTATATCGCCGGCTACATGATTATGAATGATATGAGTGCGCGCACCTTGCAAATGGAGGAAATGCTTCTCAATTTAGGCCCCGCCAAGGGAAAGGACTTCTCCACTGTTATTGGTCCCTGGTTAGTCACACCCGACGAGCTTGAACCTTATAAAATACCCGCAAAAGCAGGCCATAATGGCAATTCTTATGCTCTCGATATGAAATGCTGGGTAAATGGAATTGAAGTTTCATCGGGTTCGATGGGAGATATGGATTGGACTTTTGCTGAAATCGTTGAGCGCTGTTCTTATGGTGTGGATGTTTTACCGGGAGATGTGATCGGCTCCGGGACTGTTGGTACGGGTTGTTTTTTGGAGTTGAACGGGACTGGTTTGCTTAATGATGCCAATTTTAAACCCCAATGGCTTCAGGATGGTGATATTGTAGAGATGGAAATTACCGGATTGGGAAGGCTCATAAACACCATTAGAAAAGTGGATACCGATTGGTCGATTTTAAAGTTAAAAAAAATGAATAGCTAAATTCTATGCTCACCATTAAGGTTTCTGATTTAAAAACTGCCGAGCTGCAAAATTATTTGCAGTATGCCATTGCCCCGCGTCCCATTTGTTTTGTTTCTACAATCGACAAAGATGGGAACGTAAATTTGAGTCCCTTTAGTTTTTTTAATATGTTCAGTACAAATCCGCCGATTTGTATTTTTTCTCCAGCAAGGCGTGTTCGTGATAATACGACAAAGCATAGTCTTGAAAATGTGTTGGAAGTGCCTGAGTGTGTGATAAATATTGTCAATTATGACATGGTGCAGCAGACCTCCCTAGCCAGTGTGGAGTATCCAAAAGGCACCAATGAGTTTATCAAAGCCGGGTTTACGGAATTAGCCTCAGAGCTTGTGAAACCTCCTAGAGTAGCCGAATCGCCGGTGCAAATGGAATGTGTAGTGAAGGAGGTTATTAGCTTAGGGAATGAAGCGGGTGCTGGAAATCTGGTGCTAGCAGAAATAAAGCTCATTCATATTCAGGAGCATATTCTTGATGAATCCGGTAAGATTGACCAAGAAAAAATAGATCTTGTGGCGCGCTTGGGTGGCGATTGGTACTGTCGTGTTACATCAGAAAATCTTTTTAAAGTTGAGAAGCCAGTACGCACAGTCGGAATAGGAGTGGATTCAATTCCTTCATCAATCAGAAATTCTGAAATACTTACTGGTAATAATTTGGGTCAATTGGGCAATTTGGAAGCC
>JBIHZP010000009.1:0-13585 GCA_044231315.1 Daejeonella sp.
ATTGATCATTTGATAATAATAAGCTGTTTTTTTACCGCTATTTGGGTGAATCAAATGCCCGGTAATATTTATGCTTACACCTTTATATTCAGCCTTTTCTATTTATTTATTTACGGTAAATTGAAAGTGCTTAATTTATCTCCTTTGCTTTTTTTAGGATATATTTCCTATCCTTTATATCTACTGCATCAAAATATTGGATATAGTTTAATTAAATCCTTTAAAGTTTATATACCGAATGAATTTCTTGTGATTCTGTTAACACTTTCAATCCTATTGTTTCTTGCTTGGATAGTGAAAAGATATTTAGAAAAGCCCATTATTACGTATTTAAATTCCAAGTTTTTGCTTCAATTTAGGGCGAAGCAGACTCCTGAAGCTACTCCGGTCATGCAAAATTAATTTTGTCAAGATCAATAGTAAATTTTTAAAATTCCTCAAATTTCATTTAGGCCCTTTATGAAATTTCATTGATTCAGGAACCTTGAATCAAAGTTTTAATGTGTTTTATGAATTTAAGAAAAAAAACGCTAAATGGCCTTGCCTGGACTTTTAGTCAACAGTTTGGTGCACAAATAATTAGTTTTTTTATCACTGTTTTTTTAGCCAGAATTTTAGCGCCTTCAGAGTTTGGAATAATTGCCATGCTTTCTGTTTTTGTTGCTGTTGGTGGCTTGTTGGTTGATGGTGGTCTTTCCTCTTCATTAATTAGAACCGCTAGGGCCAACCAGAAGGATTATTCCACAGTTTTCTTTTTTAACCTAGGTGGAAGCCTAATAATTTATGTGCTCATTTATTTTATGGCACCACTGATTTCCAGTTTTTACAAGCAGGAAATACTTACCTCAGTGCTTAGAGTTTATTCTATTGTGTTTATTATCAATGCCTTTTATGAAATTCAAAATGCACGACTTGTAAAAGTTATGGATTTTAAAACCCAGGCATTGATACAGTTACCATCAGTACTCACGAGCGGACTCATCGGTATTTTATTGGCAATTAATGGATTTGGAGTTTGGAGTCTAGTATGGATGAATATTTCCCAATCCTTCCTAATTACTTTATTCCATTGGGTTTTTTCAAAATGGCGCCCATCCTTAATTTTTGACACTTCATGTTTTAAAAAGCACTTCCATTTTGGATATAAAATGACCCTTTCCGGTTTGTTAGAAGTCATTTACAAAAATATCTATGTACTTATCATCGGTAAAAGTTATTCGGCAGCTCAATTGGGTTTTTATTCAAGAGCAGACTCCATCAGCCAGCTGCCAACAAACAATATTTTTAACGCCATAAATAGTGTCACTTACCCCATGTTTGCTTCCATTTCTGAAGATAATATCAGGTTGAAAATGGTTTACAAAAAGTTAGTGCAACAAGTATTGTTTTGGAATGCGTCTATTCTGATTTTACTCGTGGTAGTTGCTGAACCTCTTTTCCGCTTTCTTCTCACCGAAAAATGGCTTCCAGCAGTGCCATATTTTCAAATATTATGCCTTGCAGGGATACTTTACCCACTTCATGCCTACAATCATAATATTTTAAAAGTAAAAGGTAGGAGCGATTTAATACTTAAAATTGAGTTTGTTAAAAAGGCAATTGCTGTCTCAGGCATTTTATTGGTCATACCATTTGGGATTCTGGGACTTCTATACTTTCAGCTTGCCTTCAGTATTCTTTCCTGTTTTATCAATTCATATTACAGTGGAATTTTAATTAATTATTCAATAAAAGAGCAATTGGCAGATATTTTTCCAGCCATTTCACTATCCATCGTAATTGGCTTGATTTGTTTTTTCTTAGATACGTTTCTCCTGGCCTTAATCCATTTTTCTGATCTCAAACGATTGGTTTTCAATAGCCTACTGTTCTATACTTTATATATGTCTAGCAGTTATTTCATGCAATTCACAGCAATTTCTGATTTCAAACAATTAATTCTAAAAAGATGATACCTGTAACCAAACCCTTTTTGCCGAAAGCCAAAGAATATGATGCTTATCTTCAGAGCATATGGGACCGACAATGGCTAACAAATAACGGTCCGCTAGTAAATGAGTTTGAGCTAAAATTGAAGAATTACCTCAACATTGAGCACCTGCTTTATGTTTCCAATGGTACTGTAGCTTTGCAAATTGCGATCAAAGCTCTAGAATTAAAAGGAGAAATAATTACGACACCTTTTTCTTTTGTTGCAACTACAAGTAGCATAGTTTGGGAGGGCTGTAAGCCAGTTTTTGCGGATATTGAACCTGATACGTATAATATTGATCCTCAAAAAATTGAAGCTGCAATTACTCCAAATACATCCGCAATCTTGGCTACTCATGTGTATGGCAACCCTTGTAATATTGATGCGATTCAGGAAATTGCTGACAAACACGGTCTCAAAGTTATTTTCGATGCAGCCCATTGCTTTGGGACCCAATATAAAGGGAAGTCTGTATTTGAGTACGGGGATATTAGCACAACAAGTTTTCATGCTACCAAGTTATTTCATAGCATCGAAGGTGGTGCTGTTTTTACTAGAAAACCCCAATTGCTCAAGAAGATGGCATTCATGAGAAATTTTGGACATAATGGTCAAAATGAATACAGTGAGTTAGGTATCAACGGTAAAAATAGCGAGTTTCATGCAGCTATGGGTCTCTGTAATCTTAAATATGTGGACGAAATACTAAAAAAGAGGAAATCTCTTTCCCAATATTATTTACAAAAATTATCAGGTTTAAAAGCAAGTTTCCCGAAGCTTCAGGATGACTATATTTCTAACCATTCCTATTTTCCGGTGCTATTTGATACTAAGGAATTAATGTTAAAATGCCTTTCAGACTTAGAAACTGAAAAAATTTATTGCAGGCGATATTTCTATCCTTCTTTATCAAGCTTACCCTATGTTGATAAGTCAGCTGTTCCCGTTTGTGATTCAATTGTGGAACGTATTATTTGTCTGCCACTTTATCATTCCCTTACTCATTCTGATTTAGATCTGATAACTAGAATTATGCTTCGTGCACAAAATTATCAGGTTCAAGAGCCTTCTACTATTGAAGCCGACATTGCGCAATTGCTTGAGACAGCGCTACTCGAAAAAACAGTAAATAATTTCTCAAAATAATTGCATTTATTGAGATTTTAAGAATTTATATAATTTCTATTACAATTTCTATCAAATTTTATTTATGACTGGTATTGAAAATATGGTGAGTATTTGCTGCATTACCTATAATCAAGAAAAATTTATTGCACAAGCATTAGATGGATTTTTAATGCAAGAAACCGATTTTAACGTTGAAATTATTATTGGGGATGATTGCTCGAAAGATGCAACGCGTACTATAATTGAAGAATATTCTGAAAAATATCCTGGGAAAATTCGTCTGTTAACCAATGATGAAAACCAGGGAGCCGTCAAAAATATCTTAAAAACGCTGAGTGCAACAAATGGAAAATATATTGCGATGTGTGATGGCGATGACTACTGGACTGATTCGCGAAAGTTACAGATGCAGGTTGATTTTATGGAAATGCATTCAGATAGCTCTATTTGTTGTCATTATAGTCGCGTAATTAATGAACTTGGCGATTTAGTTTATGAAGATAATAAGCCTGTTCCACTTGAATTTATTTATGAAGATGTGCTTTTAGGTAGAAAGGATGAAACAAGAGTTTGTACCATGATG
This sequence comes from Daejeonella sp., assembly GCA_044231315.1. Taxonomy (GTDB): domain Bacteria; phylum Bacteroidota; class Bacteroidia; order Sphingobacteriales; family Sphingobacteriaceae; genus Daejeonella. The sequence goes on from JBIHZP010000009.1 coordinate 3,684, forward strand.
ATGAGAAATAGTGATCATCTAAAAAATATTAAATGTCAGGAATGGTTTTACCAAGTTTATAGTGCGGATACATTTTTTAAACTCTACGTTTTATATAAGTCAAATGCTAAACTATATGTTCTACCTGAGGTCATGGCGGTCTATCGTTTACATGAAAAGGGCGTTTGGAGCATGATTGACTCTCAAGTTCGAAAAAGAAAAATGATTGATGACTTCAATATTCTAATTACTAATTTCTCCTATTCTGCCCGACATAAAAGGGAGTTATTGAAAATTTATTTAATGCAATACTTTCTTTTTGATGTAAAGAATTTTAAAATCCAAAAAGCAATAAATACCTTAATTACCCTCAGCTAATTTGTTTGGGATTGATATTCTAATTCACAATTAAATGGAAAAGAGTGTATATTTTGTGATTAACACTTTGCAAGGTGGTGGTGCAGAGCGAGTGTTAAGTACCTTAGCTATTGATTTTCATAATCGTAAAATCCCTGTAAAGATAATCTGTCTCAATTATGCAGAAACAGTTTATAACTTACCCAATGATTTAGAAGTTAAGTATTTAATTAGAAGGAACTCAAATAACAGCGTTTTCAGAATTTATTATGCTTGCATAACCTTCCTGAAGCTTATTTATTTATTTACAATAAATAAACCCGCCTGCGTCATTTCATTCATGACAACAGCTAATGTGTGGTCGGGATTATCTGCGATGATCACCAAAACAGCCTTTATAGTTTCGGAGAGGACAACTCCTGAACATAGTATTAATACTCAAAGTTATCTGTTTAAATCTCTCATTAGCATTATTTACCGTAATGCCCAGGCAATTGTGGTTCCTGCAAAAGGCATTCAGGATTGTTTGAAAATGTACTCGGGATTTGAAAAACTATCAAATTTTAAAATCATTCATAATCCGATAGCTGATTTAGGAAATACATCAGAAATAAGGTTAAACGACCGAAAATTTATTTTTGGAGCAGGGCGTCTTTCTTATGAAAAAGGCTTCGACCGACTTATTGACGCTTTTGCAGGTTTGAAGTTTAGAAATATAGATTTATTGATTGCTGGTGAGGGACAAGAATATACGGCTTTGAATCAACAAATTCTGAAACTGAAGCTTCAAAATAGGGTAAAATTAATAGGTTTAAAAACAAATTTACAGGATTATTACGCTCAGGCAGAGTTGTTTGCATTACCATCCAGAAACGAAGGCTATCCCAATGCCTTGATTGAGGCGATGAGTTTTGGATGCCCTTGTATTGCAATGGATTGTGAATTTGGTCCCTCAGAAATTATTAGACATCATAAGAATGGATTATTGGTCTCAAATGATAATTTAAATGATCTGAGTTCAGGCATCAATAAAATTTTATCCAATACAGTTTTAAAGAGTAGAATTTCAAATAATGCAAAAAAAATAAATAAAACAAATTCGCTTAAGAGTATCTCTGCTCAATGGCAAAAATTAATATTTAGCACCACTGTTGTCCGGTTAAAATAGAATTTTTATAAATAAGCTCTTTATATGCAATAAAACATGTTTTTAATTATATAATAAAAAGCAAGCCCCCTTTTTGGTTAGAATCAGTTTTTATATTTTTATTCTCTTGAAATTTGCCGTATTTAAACCTTAAATGATAGGTCTGATCGTAAGCTTTAGCCTAAGCACAAAACCTCCGTTAACGTATTTTCCGCATCAGCTGGTGCGGCAGGCATAGTCTAGGCCAAAGCATTGACATTAATAGCATCAGGTGCAGCGGCGGCATTTTGTTTCTTTTCTGCTGAAGGAAAAGAAAAATGAATCATTAGGAATTTGATCTTTTATTTTAAAATTAAAATTTCCCGGGACAAACTGATTTAATACCCAATTACAAGTTCTTTAATCATAATCTGATTATCCACTCTGCTTTTCTTGTTCTACCTACTGTGTCTATTTTAAAAAATACGATTATGAAAATACCATTTTCTCCCCCCTTTATAGATCAATCAGTAATTGATCAGGTTATGGACACCTTAAATTCTAATTGGATTACTTCCGGTCCCAAAGTCAAAGCCCTTGAAGATGAGATGGTAGCACTAACAGGCTCAAAGGAGGCTGTATGTGTCAACTCATGGACGAGCGGAGCCATTATGATGTTAAAATGGTTTGGTGTTGGTGAAGGGGACGAAGTAATTGTGCCTGCTTATTCATATTGCGCAACAGCTCTTTGTGTTTTGCATTGTGGTGCTAAACCTGTCATGGTTGATATCTTAGATGATTTGACAATAAGTCCGACGAAAATAAAAGAAGCCATTACCAATAAAACAAAGGTCATTTTAGCAGTCGATATTGCAGGTTTACCATGCAATTATGATGCAATAAATAAATTAATTAAGGAACCTAATATTAGAGGATTATTTATTCCTGAGTCTGAAAAACAATCTGTTTTAGGTCGTATTCTTTTGATTTCGGATGCAGCGCATTCAATTGGTGCAATTTATAATGGCTTGCCCTCTGCCTTAAAAGCAGATATAACTATTTTCTCATTTCACGCAGTAAAAAATATCACCACTGCCGAAGGAGGTTGTATCTGTTTGAATTTACCTGAAGTTTTTGATAGTAATATGGAATATAGTTTTTTAAAAATGTTTTCGCTGAACGGACAAACTAAGGATGCATTTACCAAATCAATGGGCAATAACTGGAGGTATGATATCATTTTTAAGGGTCTTAAAATTAATATGCCAGATATATGTGCAGCCATTGGTTTAGCTCAAATTAGGAAATACAATAGTACTTTGCTCCCCGAGAGAAAAAGAATTGCCCAAAAATTCTGTAATGCATTTCTTCTTTATGATTGGTTCATAGCACCCATTTTACAAGATGAAAGTCGTGAGTCATCCTATCATTTATTTCCATTACGCATAAAAAATATAACTGAAGAGGAGAGAGATCAGCTCATTGATAAAATCATGGATACTGGTGTAAATGTCAATGTTCATTTTATACCTATGCCTATGCTCAGCTATTTTAAAAGTATCGGATATCGTATAAAAGACTATCCCAATAGCTATAAACAATATTCTTGTGAAATATCTTTACCTATTTATCCCCAGCTTAAGGAAGAAGAAATTGATTATATCCTTTCAAATGTAATCGATAAAATTCAAGCTTTAGTTAATCAAAAAAGCCTAGTTGAAATAAGTTCTTAAACTCCTTTATTATGGTTACTAAAAGAATATTTGACGTATTTTTCTCAATATTAGGTATCATTTTTATACTCCCTTTGCTGATCATTATAGCAATAATTATCGTGCTTGATTCTAAAGGTGGGTTTATTTACAAGCAAGTTCGTGTTGGAAAAAACAACACACATTTTAATTTGTTTAAATTCAGAACGATGAAAATTGGTGCTGATAAGGGTTGTTTACTAACCATTGGCGATCAGGATTCTCGAATTACGCGATTCGGATTTTTTTTAAGAAAATATAAACTTGATGAATTGCCTCAATTGTTTAATATTTTGATCGGTGACATGAGTTTTGTTGGTCCGAGGCCTGAAGTTTCTAAATATGTAGCTCTCTATAACCAAGTCCAACTCAGGATTTTAACAGTTAAGCCAGGATTAACAGATTGGGCATCAATTGATTATATCGATGAGAGTCAAATGCTGGCCAGGGCAAAAAATCCTGAAGCATTTTATATTGAGCATATTATCCCTCAAAAAATAGCGCAAAACTTGAAGTATATTGAGCATAATAATTTATGGATCGACCTAAAAATTATATTGCTAACAATCAGAAGCATACTTTCTAAATAGCTTTCTTGATTTCAACTTTAACAATTTCTCTTATAAATTTTAACAATTTTAGATTTAAATCCTTCCATTTTTCAAAAGATTATCACATTTTCTATTGTTTGTTATTATGAACGTTTGGATGCGCTAAAAGCATTTTAAACCAAAATAATAGGAAAATCCCCTGTTTAAAATGAAAATACTTAAAGTACTTGATTGGCCTTCACAGCGATTTTATTCTGAAACTCACCCTTTTTACAAATGGAAATCCCAGTTTAAGGAAAATGACATATCGATTCAATTTCTAACTAGTCATCTTGATAAAAAGCTACCTGGATCAGATTATCTTTTTATACATTCAAGGTATTTTGAAAAAGGTAAAAATGTTTATACCGAGCAAAGACAGGATCATGAGTATCTAATTAAATATCTGACCGAAGTTAGAAGGTCAACAACTAAACTGATCTGGTTTGACGCTTCAGACTCAAGTGGGTCAAGTGACTTCTCATTGATACCTTACGTTGATATTTTTTTAAAAAAGCAAGTATTAAAAGACCTCAGCTATTATACAAATCTGCGGGCAAACAATGAATTGAGAATATGGCTTAATGAAACCAATTCTACCCATCCTAATTATCCTTTTCCTGCATGTCCGGTTGACCAACTTAAAAAAATTCGTTTGGGATGGAATCTTGGGTTTAACGACTATAGATACTATGGATATAAACTTAGCCGACTCAGCAATTACCTTAGTTATGGTGTGTATCCGCTTAAATTTAGCGAACCTAATACTAAAAGAGAACTTGATTTAACATTTCGAGGCACCATTCACAAGGAAGAAAATGGTCTTAATCATGTGATGAAGCAAAGAAATACCACGCTTAATTTTCTTAGTCATTTGAACTTGAAAATTTCTGCCGGATTACCAGTTCCCAAAATCAACTACTGGAAAGAGCTTAGAAACTCAAAATTAAGTGTTAGTCCCTATGGTTGGGGAGAAGTTTGTTACCGTGATTTTGAAACTTTTATTGCCGGAGCTTTGCTCGTAAAACCCTCCATGGAACATTTAAATACTTATCCGGATGTCTTTAAACCATTTGAAACCTATATTCCTGTTTCCTGGGATATGAATGAGCTGCCAGAAGTACTTGAAGACCTCACTTCAAACTATTCGAATTACAGAGAAATTGCTTACCGGGGACAAGAAATGTATAAAAATGCCATTTCTGATGGTCATTCATTTGTTTCCAACTTCTTAAAAGCGATTTCCTAAATTTTCCACCTATTTTTTTAAATTCTTTTCCTATGAGACTATTTGTTTTGGTGTTGATGGTTTTATACCTCTATGCACTTGCTTTTGGACTATTTATGACTGAATCATTCAGGCTCCCAGCTCCATTTATATTCAGTTTTCCATTGATTTTACTCTTTAGAGAGGGGACTAAGGAAGTTCTTTATTCAAAGGAATTAATTGCGTTTAGTTTGGCTTTATTCAGCTATTTTGTTTTTGGATTAGGTGATTATCCGACAATTTTTGCTACTTTTTTAAATATTGTCCTTTGCATGTTTTATTTTAATTATTTTATCGGGTCTAATACCGCTAGATATAATTTATCCATATTTATTTTTTTTGTCTTACTCGGTGTTTCTGCACTAGTCTTGGTTTTCAATAATTATTTTGAAGGTGTTGATGGGCTCAGGGCTATTCTTGTGGATGACGTTATTTTACAAAGTCCCGCAGGTATTTCCACCACACAGTTTACTTTTGGTTATCAACTGGCGGCTTTTACGCCCTTTTTATTGATTTATACATTTGTATTTCAAAAGCCACTTTTCATTAGATTATTAGCTTTTTTAGCCTGCCTACTACTAATTTATTTAGGTATGCAACGCTCTGTTTTTGTCACTTTTGTAAGTGCAATTTCACTCTTTCTTATTTTATCCTATCGCGTTAAAGCAGTTTTTTTTATCGCCATAGCGGTGTTTTTCAGTATCGCATTTTATAATTTAGTCTTACAAAATGATGTTAATAGCAGAGACAATATTGTTGCAAAAAATATTAATAATGACCCTGAGCATAATCGATCTTTGCTTACCGCAGAAAACTTAAGGATTTACTCTGAATATCCCTTGGGACTTATTTTTTATGGTAAAACTTGGGGCGATGTAATTTATAGGAATCAAGTTTTTTCCAGTGGAATTACATCTCACAATGCCTATTTAATGTTTATAACTTATTTGGGACCTTTCCTCGGACTGGGGTTATTGTTTGTCATTTATAGTGGTGTGGTGAGAATAGGGTATAGGGCATTAAAAGACATTAGAAATAAAGATAATGCTTTATTAATATGCCTTTTCTTTTCATTTATTGCTGTTTCAATAAATGCGGCTGCACATAATGCTTGGCTTTTAAGTGCCGATGGCCCAACCTTATTTCTATATTTTAGCATTCTCCATTTCGATAAGGTTAAGGCATCAACTGAGCTAAATCAAGCCGCTATTTTATAATTCTGAATTCCATGTTATTTTCATTCGTAATTCCAACGTATAACCGATCTGAAAAGGTTAGAAGGGCTATAAACAGTATTCTTATTCAGAAAAATTGGTCTGATTGCTCAGAAATTATCATTGTTGATGATGGATCTACAGATGATACCGAACAATCTCTTCAGAAATACCTAAAACATGATCAAATCAAATTGATAAAGCATGATGTAAATTCTGGAGTTGCTCAAGCTAAAAATACCGGTATTGAGCATGCTCAAAACCAATATGCAGTTTTGTTAGATTCTGACGATCTATTAAAGGATGGTGGTTTAGCTTATCTTAAAAATTTAGTACTAAATAAAAATTATGATCTTTTTTTCTGTGGCAGCATGACACTTAGTGATGGAAATTTATTGTATGACCCTAGTTTTTATGGACCTAAAACCTATTTAGATCTTTTGAAAAACTCTGTTGGCGAATATTTGCCGGTGGCGCGCACTTCAACCCTAAAAAATAATCTATTAAGAAATTTGCGTGGCTATGAAAGTATCACTTGGCTAAATCTCTCAAAAAATGGAGCAAAATTGTTTTTTGATCGTGAAGCCATTAGATTATATGATGAGCAGGGTGAAGACCGACTATCAAATCGTTTTAATGGCTTAAAAAATGCGGCTAAAATGAGAGATGGTTATCAATATTATTTAGATGAATTTGCTCAAGATCTCAAAAAATACAATTACATGGAATACTTGAAAGTGAAGTTAAAACTGTTTTCTTATCAGGTAATTGCTTCTTTTATTCTTAAAGATGAACATAATAAAGGGTTATAATTCTTTATTTTGATATGAAAAAAGTGTTTTTTATCATCAGCCATTTGAAAGCAGGTGGCTCCGAAAAGGTGTTCTGGATCCTATCTCAGTATTTTGATCAATCATTGTTTGAAGTTTATTTATTGGTTTTAGATTCAAATGAAACCTTTTACTCTCGCGATTTAAATGGGGTAAAAATCATTGATCTCCATTCGCCTAGAGCATCTAAAGCAATTTTTAAAATTATCCGTTTAATTAAAATTGAAAAACCTTATGCTGTATTTACTACTGGGGGCCATATTAATACCTTGTTGGCATTTATTTCTATGTTCGTCACCATCCCCAAATTAATTGGTCGCGAGTCTAATGTGATGAACATTATGACCGAGTTGGGTGGTTTTAAGGAGAAATTTTGGGATAAATTCTTGAGTTTTACGTATAAAAGATTTGATATTGCCATCTGTCAATCTCAAGAAATTAAAAAATCATTGGCAGAGCATTATCATATTTCTGAGGATAAATTAAGGGTAATCCCCAATCCGATTTTAAAAACCGACATAATTAAATTTCCAAGTTCAACTAACAATAAGAAGATCCTTATTATTGCGCGTTTGGCTGTTGAGAAGGGAATTATTCGATTTCTCCATATTCTAAATAACCTTCCTCCAGAATATGTACTAACAATTGCCGGTGAGGGTCCGATGAAATCGGAAATCTTGCAGGTAATTAAAGATTTTAACCTTAAGGAACGTGTTAAATTAGTCGGAATAGTACGTGAAATACCTGAATTAATTGCCACCCACGACCTTTTAGCACTGCCTTCCTTTACAGAAGGTTTTCCAAATGCGGTCTTAGAAGCCTTAGAAGTTGGAGTTCCCGTTCTAGCTTTTGAGGTTGGCGGAATTAAGGCCATGTTGAAGCCTGGTTTTAATGGATATATTATTCAACAGAACGATCTACAAGAGTTTCTAAATGGCATAGGAAAAGTTTGTCATCAAAAATGGAATCATCAGTTGATTAAGGCAGACATAGAAAACAGATTTGGTGTTCAAAAAGTAGTTAAACAGTACGAAGCACTCATTTCATAAGACTTCAAAATTCCTAAATTTTTCATTTAAATTTTTCTTTATGTGTGGGATATACGGTTCTACGATTAATTTTAGCGATGATGTGATTCGCCAGAAACTGGCTGTTGTTAATTTCCGGGGACCGGATTTTTCGAATTTTATTCATACACCCGATGTTATTTTAGGACATAACCGTCTGGCAATTATTGATTTAGATCACCGTTCGGATCAGCCATTCACCTATTTGCACTTACGTATTGTTTTTAATGGGGAAATTTATAATTATCGCTTATTAAAAGCGCGTTTAGAGAAGGAGGGTTATACATTCCGAACTAGCTCAGATACGGAGGTTATTTGTGCGGCTTATCTAGCTTATGGCGAAGATTGCCTGATTCATTTTAATGGAATGTTCGCATTCGTAATCTATGATGAAAAAAAGAAAATTCTCTTCGGGGCAAGAGATCGTTTGGGTAAAAAACCCTTTTATTATTGTCACAACGGACAGTCTTTTGAATTTGCCAGCCAACCTTCTCAATTAAAAATAGCTAGAAAGTTTACTATTGATCAGCAAGCTATCAGTGAGTATTTTATCTGGGGCTATGTTCCTGATCCTAGTTCAATTTGGCAGGAAGTAAAAAAGCTTCCTGCAGGCAATTTTTTTAACTATAACCTCAGCTCCGGTTCACTCGCCATTAAAAAATATTGGGATTTGGATTATGAAAGGGCAAATAAATTCAATGGGACTTATGAAGAGGCTAAATTTATTTTAGATGAATTAATTCATGATTCTGTTAATATTAGGATGAATGCGGATGTTCCATTAGGTGTATTCTTGTCGGGAGGAATCGATTCCTCATTAATTGCGGCCGTTGCTTCTCAAAAGGCAAACAATCTAAAAACCTTCTCCATTCAGTTTAATGAAAAGGGATTTGATGAGAGTAAATATGCTAAACTGGTAGCCAAGCATTTAGGTACTGAACATCATACGATTGAATGTAATTATCATGAAGGTTTAAATTTAATTGATAATTTCTCAAATTACTATGATGAACCTTTTGCAGATTCAAGTGCAATTCCTACTATGCTCTTAAGTAAATACACCAGAAAGCATGTTACTGTTGCTTTAAGTGGAGATGGGGGGGATGAAGCCTTTATTGGATATACGCGTTATAAGCGGATAAAAACGATGGAAGCCTTATTTTCTATGCCTTTAACAATCAGGCAATTGATGAGTAAATTAATAAGATTTTCTCCCAACTATATTCTGAAATTGATTGCCATTGGAGTTTCAATTCCAGATATTGAAAGCCTATATATTAAAATGTTTGGAGGATTGGAAAATTCTTGGATTCTGGATCCTGAGCGAGGAATGAATTACAGTTATAGCAATATTTTTAAAAATTCTCATCTATCAATCTTGGAAAAAGTGTCTGATTATGATATTAAAACCTATTTAAATGGGGATATCAATACGAAAGTTGATAGGGCATCGATGGCATTTTCTCTAGAATCGAGAGCGCCACTAATGGATTATCGAATTATAGAATTCTCTCGTAGCCTAAACACTAATTTTAAATATTCATTTGGCAATCAAAAGAGGATTTTGAAGGATGTTTTATATCAATATCTACCCTCAGAGATGTTTAATAGGCCTAAATCTGGCTTCACCATGCCTTTCAGAGATTGGTTTAAATCCGAACTAAAAGAATATGTTCTGGATCATCTTTCTTATTCTGAACTTCAAAAAATACCAGGAATTA